>JBNMGX010000178.1:0-4750 GCA_050872465.1 Hallerella sp. | reverse complement strand
GTACTAGGCACCGGCGGATGGGGACTGACCCTCGGCCAGGTTCTGAACGACAACGGACACAAGGTTTCTTTTTGGACATTTTCACAAAAGGAAGTGGACCTGCTTTCCACGGAGCACCAGTACAAGGACAAGCTTCCCGGAATCATCTTCCCGGAATCGTTCTCCTACACGACCGATATGAACAAGGCGCTAGAAGGCGCGGAGATGGTTCTCATCGTCGTTCCGTCCCAGGTGATGGCAAACGTTTCCAAGGAATTCGCCAAGTGGAATCCGTCGGGAAAGGTTCCGCTCGTCGTCTGCGCTACCAAAGGAATCCTCGAAGGCACGGACCAGCGCATGAGCGAAGTCATCCTCGAAAACGTCCCATGGCTCGACCACGACCACATGGTAACGCTCAGCGGCCCGACCCACGCCGAAGAAGTTTCGCGCCGCGTCTATACGACAATCGTCGCCGCATGTCCCAACGAAGATTCCGCCAAAAAGGTTCAGCAGATCATGAGCAACGGCTACCTGCGCGTCTATACTTCGACGGATCAGATCGGCGTGGAACTTTGCGGTTCGATTAAAAACGTCATCGCGATTGCGAGCGGCATTCTCTACGGAATCGGAGCGGGCGACAACACCCGCGCAGCGCTCATCACCCGCGGACAAGCGGAGATTTGCCGTCTCGGACGCGCCCTCGGCGCAAACCCCAGCACCTTCGCAGGCCTTGCCGGAATGGGAGACCTGATCGTCACCTGCCTTTCGCAGCACAGCCGGAACCGTTACGTCGGCGAATGTATCGGCAAGGGCGAAACCCTCACGCAGATCATGGGACACATGAAGATGATCGCGGAAGGCGTTCCCACGTGCAAGAGCGCCAAGGCGCTAGCGGAATCGGTCCACGTGGAACTTCCCATCGTGAACGCGGTCTATGAAGTCCTCTTCAACGACAAGAAGCCTGCGGATATCATCGAAGAACTGATGAACCGCGACCTGAAATCCGAAGCGGAATACTGATTTTCCGCATTTAAATATCCGATGAAAAGCGCGTTCTTCAAAAGCCTAACCGTTCTTTTGGGAACGCTTTTTCTGTCTTCCTGCGTCGTCATGCAGGAAAGCCCCGAAGCGGAAGCCCGCTCCGAAAAAAGATGTTTCTACGACCGATTCGGAACTTACCGCTGCACAACCTGTTACGGCTCGGAGTGCACCTGCCAAGTCTCGGTGATGGAACTTTGTTCGTTCCGAACCTGGGAAGAAACCTGCCGCGCCTGCGAGGATTACCGTTTCTTCAACGATTTAAAAATTTCAACCGACCTGCTCGGCGGATGTTCCCAGAAAGCTCTCTGCAATCTTTGCCAAGCGGGCTTTTCCGTATGCGACTATCCTCGCTCCGAATGGCGTTTCGAGTTTCGCCCCGGGCCTCCCCCGCCGCCTCACAGACCGCCTCCGAGGCATCACCGCGGACGCCCCGACGATTTTCCAAAAAGATAAGGACCTGGTCTCGAATTCATTTCAAAGCCAAGTCCCAAACAAGCCGAATCAAAGCATTTTAATCTTTGCAACTGGCCACGGCACGCTTTGAAAATTCGCCGGCGCACCAGGAGCTTCCATCCGAACGCGTTCTGTAATCCGAAACCGGCAGCTGCGCGCTTAACTTGGTATCAATCGGGAACGCGCTCACCCCGAGCGAATCCGCGATTTTCGCATTTGCATAGAGGAGCGAATCCATCGTTTCCCCGGCGCAGCGAAACACGATAGAACCTTTGGTCCCCGGCATCGAAAGCGCTGCCCGAGCATCCTTGTTTTCACAGGAATCCGTTCCAAGCACCAGATAGGAATCCGGGGCGAGCCTCGCCGCAAACGAAGAATCCGTCGCCGCCTTGAGCGAGCTTCCGCTAGTCGCGAGCAGTTCGCAACCTTCCAGGTTAAGCGTATCCAAGGTCGCGTTGTAAAGTTCCACAAATTCCGCCTTTCCCTCTGTCATGAATTCCGTGACAAAGAGATTTCCGGGCCTTGGCGTGCGAAGCTTTGACGGCAAATGCGCCACTGCGGAAAGCGTCTTTGCGGAATCGCTCGAAATCACCAGCTGGATTTTTGCATGGAGCGGGTTCAGCTGCCAGTCGATGGCGAAGTTTTCCCCGTCGATCGTCACCTTGGAATCCGAAGCGAACAGCGTGTCGCCGTCTTTCGCAAACAGGTGAATTTGTATGGAATATTCCGTCCCGATCTGGAGCATTTCCGTCACCGCGGAAGCTTCCATGTCGCCGAAATTAAACGGGTAGGATTTTGAAAAACCTTCCGCCCGAACGGCAAGCGTGCCGCTAGCGATTTCCGCTGCGTTATCGAGCCCGAGCGGAATCCGCACATAGAGAAATCCCGCCACGGCATGCATCGCAATCGAAACGGAAACCTCATCGCCCGCAGAAAGCTTCGCTTGTGTTTCCCCCTGCTCCACCAGAATCCCGTTCGCATAGAACTTGGCATAAAAATTCCATTCGCCGGGAGCGAGCTTCTGGCTGAACGTATTAGAATCGCCCAACAGAACCGCATGAATCGTATCCGGGCCGACCAGATCCAACACGAGGCTGTCCGACAGCGGTACGCTCGAACGCGCCACGTCAAAATGGACGGGAATATTCCCGAAACTTTCCGGACCGGGATTTGAGCCTTCGGAACAGGCTTGTCCCAAAATCGCCGTGAAAAGGATCGGCAGCATCTGCCACAGGTGTCTTTTTCTCATCTTTCCTCCTTTGGTTGAAATGAGAGACTACCCGCTATAACGCTTTTCGAGGTAGAAATGATTACGATATTTTTGAAAATGTTTTTTAACAAAGGAAATTAAAAATGCGCAGGATATTTGCCTATCTTTTTATCATAAAATAAACCAAGAAGTAACGATGAAAAAAAAAATCAACAAGATTCATTTTTTACGTTTTGCAACAAGCCGCCTTGCCCTAGTCGCATTGTCATCTTTCCTTTCCGGTTGCGCCGTTTCCACTTCGGGAAATCTATTGGGTGAAGCGGCTGCGACAAAATATTCGACGGATGAAAAAAAGTATCGTTTTGTCGAAGTCGGGACAACTCTCGCTTCCGCAGGCGAGGACAGGTCTATATCGTCCTTGCATCATGAAGTTGCCATTTCTGGAGGAGCGCTAAGTTTAAAAGCCAGCCTCCTTTCACTAAACTATTCCCTTTTGGGACAAAAAGGCGGCGCATTTCTCTCCATACCGATTACAATTCCGTTTGACATTGGAATTCGCCCTAGCTTTGTCCAGTGGGCAGGGCCGTTCTATCTAGGCGCCGGCGTATCCTTTGTCGGAGGATTTTATCTCAACGGACAGAACGACGATTACGAACCCAAAGCAGACGATTCCTTCGGGCGTTTCGACGGGTTCATTCTCTACAATTTTGGAGGCGGAGCCATGTTCGACATCGGGGAAAATTTCGCCTTGGGAGCCTACGCCAATTACGAGCGCATGGCTTTGAACAGCGCAGGTTCAACCGTAAGGGGCTACGGATTTTATCTGGACATTCTAGACGATACCCACGGCAAGGAAAACCTGCCCGCCTACGCCAAACGGGCCTGTGTAATGACACTCGGCTTAAACGCTTTTATCAAGATGAAAAATCCCCTAGGCTTCTATGCGGAATACAGCCCCGGAAAACTGATGATGAATGACGGCTGGTGGAAATTCCGCATGGGAACGGTTTTGCTTTATTGACATGGGAAACAACCCTTCTTAGCGTGTTAAGCTGTGAAGGAAAGACGATGATTTCTTTATCGCCTTGCCGTTTGATAAAAACGGAATCCTGTTTGAAAAAACGTTCCCATTCCATTTCGTCATCAATGCACGCCGAAATGGAATCCAAAACAAGAAGGTTTTCATTATAGGAAAGGGATGTGTCATAATGAAAGAAATCCGTATCACTTGAATTCTTGGAACACGCCATGAATAAGAAAAATAACAAACAGACTATCGTAAATACATTGTTACGCAAAATTGCATCTCCTTCTACCAATCCTAAACAACATAGCCTTTCAAAAGAAAAATGACTACATTATTTATAAACGTTACAACCCAAGGATGCCAAATGAAAAAACTGACCCTTTCAAGCGAGAACGTAAAAATCGCCGGTGTCTGCGGTGGCATCGGCGAATACTTTGGAATCGACGCAACGATAGTCCGCATTCTCTGGATTCTCGGCACGTTGCTTTCTTTCGGGACCGGGCTTCTCGCCTATCTCATCTGCTGGATGTTGATTCCTAACGCCGACTGAGCGGCATCGGGAAACGCCTTTTAAACCGCGGATCTTCCAGGACTCTCGCCCAGAGGAATCCCTTCCGGGCGTTTTCCTTTGAAAACTCGAATTTCGTCCGAACCGTCGCAGGCTTTAATTTCCGTTCGAATTCAGGTTTATCCACAGAAGCGGTGGAAGCCGAAGACGGTTCGGTTTCCGCCTTCTTTTCCGGGAAAGGCAAGCAGGTCGATTCGGCAACGCTCGGAAAGCGGTCTTCAAAAACCCTTTCGGAAGCATGTTCCTTTTCGACAGACTCGGATGGACGGGGAAAGACCAAGACAGGCTCCGGTTTTGGCAACTCTTCGGGAATCGGTTCATCGACATATTCCGATGGCGTTTCCTCGGCGGTTCCTTCGGAATCGTCCAGCGCCTTCGCCTGCTCTTCCCGAAACTTGCGGATCAAGTCCTGCAGGGAATCCGACGTTTCCGCATCCGACGGAGAATCGTTCCTTTCTTCGCGTTCATCGAG
>JBNMGX010000177.1:0-4794 GCA_050872465.1 Hallerella sp. | reverse complement strand
TTATCGGGCTTGGCCCGATAATCTCTGAAAAGGGATTCCCCGGTCTGCGTCCGCCGCGGCGGACAAGCCGGGGAATGACAGCGTACCGAAAAGAGATTCCCGTGTCGGAGCACGGGAATGACATTGTTCCGTGTATCATCTCCAAAAATCTAGATGTCCGCGATTCTGCCCACTGAACACTGTCCACTAAGCTTAAAACGTCCTCGGACTATTCCCTCGACCCGTGTCCCGCTTAACTTGTCCCGAAAGCTTAAATGTTCGCAGTTTTACAACACTCCATGTCTCGCATAGCGTGTCCCATGTCCCGCTAAACGCTTCCCAAAAACTTAGAAGTCCACAATATTCCCTGTTCCCTAATCCCTCGTACCTAAAACTTAAACGTCCGCTGTCTATCACCTTCAAAAAAATCCTCCATTACGACTTGACAAAATTCAAAGCCTTTTACTATCTTTGGAGCGCATCCTTTGGAGGGATGGCCGAGTGGTTGAAGGCGCACGCTTGGAAAGCGTGTTTACTTAACTGTAACGAGGGTTCGAATCCCTCTCCCTCTTCTAAACTTTACAAGGTGGCTTATGTCCAATCATCGCGTTTACCTTGACGATATTTATGCAAGCGAAGCCTGCAAAGGTTCTACGTTCCGTGCTGTTGTAATGATGGCGCAAGAAGCTCGCTTTATCAACGAACAGGCGCGCGAAGGTTATCTCCAGCTCTCGATGAAGCCTACCACGATTGCGATGGACAAGTTTAAAGCGAACCGTCTCACGGTGCTCAGCCGTCAAGAAGCGGAAGAGCGTGAAAGGGCGAAAGAAGCCGAAGCGAAAGAATCTAAAAGCCATTCCGGGCGGGCAGAAACGGCAACATCTGCGGATGCTGCTAATGATGCTTTCGGGATTTAAAGCGGATTTTCCGTTCTCCAAGAGGTGACCGTCATGGTCGCCTTTTCTATTTTTTTTTGGAAAATTTGGCAGGTAAAAGATGAGCCGAGACATTCTTGCAGATATAGTCGCAAAACGCAAAGCGGACCTCGAACGCCTGGGTATCACATTTGGACATAATCGCCCTAAGCGCGAGCGCCCATTGCATCCTTTTATCGAAAGGCCCGGAACCATTCTCGAAATCAAGCGGTCTTCCCCCTCCACGGGAAATATTGCCATGGACCTCGATCCCAAAGCGACCGCCCAAAAATATGCCGAAGCGGGGACATCCGCCATTTCCGTCTTGACAGAATCAAACTATTTTCACGGTTCGCTTGCCGATTTGGAATGTGTCGCCGGCAGCGCACCGGACGTCGCCATTCTCCGCAAGGATTTTCTTCTCTTTCCCGAAGAGATTGATGTCGCGTACGATTTTGGAGCGGATGCGGTTCTTCTTATTGCCCGGATTCTCTCGGACGAAAATCTTCGAAAAATGGCGGGACGAGCACGGGATTTCGGGATGACGCCCTTTGTCGAGGTCCGCACCGAGGATGACCTTCGCAAGCTGAAGCTCGTACAAAAGGATGGGGCAGTCGTCGCCGGTGTAAACGCCCGGGATTTGAAAACCTTTGCGATGGATCCGCTGGTTCCCGCCACATTCCGCAAGCATCTGGGCCAAAGGGCTGTTTTTGAAAGCGGCATCCTTTCGCCCGAAGACGCCGCTTTTGCAAGAGAACTCGGCTTTGAGGGAATTCTCGTCGGAGAAACCGCTGCCAAAAATCCCGACAGCGCAAGGAACTTGGTCAAGGCGTTCCTAAACGCAAAGCCGGACCGCTACGGGGCTTTCTGGAAGCGCGTTGCGGAAATGCGAGAATCGGTTCGTGGAAGCTTTCCCGGAAAACCTCTCGCAAAAATCTGCGGGATCACGAATGCCGAAGACGCATGTCTCGCCGCGGAACTCGGCGCGAATATGCTGGGATTTGTTTTCTATGGCAAAAGCGCGAGAAAGACCGACGAACAATCCGTCCGGGAAATCTCGCAAGAGCTCGTCGGAAAATTTGGCGAAGAGAAACCGCTTCTCGTCGGAGTCGTCGCGGAAAACGGTTCCCCGGAAGAAGCCTCCGCCCTTTCGCTTGCAAACGACGGAATTCTCGACGGAATCCAGTTTCACGGTTGCCAGGTGGCCAAGCCGGAAAATTCCGATTTCGGCCGCTATGAAGCGAAACGCATCCAGACTGAAATCCAGGCGGAAAACATCCGAAAAAGCTATCGGCTGTCCTGTCCGCGGACGCTTGTCGATGCATTCCATCCCGAAATCGTCGGCGGAACGGGAAAGCGGATTGCCGATGCTCTTGTCGATATCATCCGACAAAAGAACGCTCTCTGGATGGCCGGAGGAATCTCGACCGAAAATATCGGAGAAATCATCAAACACTTTCAGCCCGAACTGGTCGATTTATCCTCTTCTTTAGAAGAATTTCCCGAAAAAAAAGATTCGCAAAAACTTCGGGAATTTTTCAAGGCGATTCGCTAGAACTTCCGTTTTCGTCAAACGCTCGCCGCAAGATCGTAAAAGCAAAAAAAAGACGGTCACCTGTAAAAAGGCGACCGTCGCTTTTTTTAGTGGAGGTGAGGAGAGTCGAACTCCTGTCCAAAACCGCATCACTGTTCATTCCTACGTGCGTTTCCTTCGTATTTAAGTTCTCGCCGGTTTTCACGCCCGAGAAGGTCGGCGCGAATTCCAGCCAGCTCCGAGAATTTCGGACCGCGCCCCGGAACATGACGCATTCCTATCCCACTTTGCGACCGGAGATCCTTTTCCCGTGGGAGGGGAAGAGGTTCCGGCGTTGCTATAAATTAAGCAGCGAGTGCGTATTCTTCGTTAGCACTTATTGTTTTCCGGTTTTTTTACGAGGCCAACCAGACCCTCGGCACGCAACTCACACTTCAGCAGCCCTGTCGAAACCAGAGCACCCCCAAGCGAGAAGACAGACTGAAATATAACAAACTTTATTCGGGAAATCAATCCTAGCTGAAAACTCTGGTTGAGACAGGCCTCTGTCGATAAAATGCGCCCTTTTATCTTGCCCATCAGATTTCAAATTTAAAATATCCTATATTCGGATTTTCACAATCAACCATAACTTGAAAATGATTCGAAAAATATTCCAGATTCTTGCCGCTTCAGCGATACTTCTATCCGTTGTGGCGTGTAGCAACGACAAGGCCTTAGAAAACAAGGTCTTTTGCGTAAACGATTTGGGCCATAAGAAAGTCGGTGTCCAGATCGGCAACACGGCGGACATCTACGCATCCGACTTCGGAGGCGATACCGCTAAAATTCAGGTGGAGCGTTACACGAAGCTCGCCGACGCTATCCAGGCGCTTCTCCAGGGAAAAATCGATGCCGTTCTCAGCGACGATCAGCCCGCCAAAGCGTTTGTCGAACAGAATCCGTCGCTCCGAATACTCGACGAAATTTTTGTCGAAGAAACTTATGCCGGAGTCGTCGCCAAGGGAAACGAGGCTCTTCTCGACAGCGTAAACGCCGCCATCCGCAAGCTCAAGTCCGACGGCACCTACGATTCCATCTTCAACACATACATCAACAAGAACGGCAATTTCCACTACAGCCAAAAGGTGAAGAATGCGCCAAAGCTCATTCTCTCGACCAATGCGCAGTTCCCGCCTTACGAGTATCACACGGGAGAGGGGATCGTCGGAATCGATATCGAAATCTGCAAATACATCGCGGATTACCTCGGACGCACGCTCGAAATCCAGGACATCGAGTTCGATGCCATCATCAACGCGATAAGTTCCGGCAAGGCGGATGTCGGGTTCGCCGGATTTACCGTCACCGAGGAACGGAAACAGTCTATCAATTTTACCGATACATACGCGGAAAACAAGGTGGTTGTCGTCGTTCGCGGAGACGCGAAAGCGGTTTCCAAGGAAAGCTTCGGGGATCACTTCTACAAGAATTTCGTCAAGGATGCGCGTTGGAAATATATCGTCCAAGGTCTCGGAAACACACTGCTCATTTCCTTCTTCGCTGCGCTCTTCGGTATTTTCGTGGGCTTCCTCATCGCGGTCGTCCGGGCGAACAACGAGATGAACGGCAGCTTCAAGATTCTGAATGCAATCGGAAAGGCTTATGTCGCGATTGTCCGCGGAACGCCGATGATGGTCCAATTGCTCATCATCTACTACATCGTTTTCTCGTCGGTAAACATCAACAAGATTTTGGTCGCCATCATCGCTTTCGGCATCAATTCTGGCGCCTACGTTTCCGAAATCATCCGAGGCGGAATCAAGGGGGTCGATCCGGGGCAAATCGAAGCGGGCCGCAGTCTCGGACTCCGCTTCCGTACGATTCTCATTTCGATCGTCTATCCGCAAGCGGCGAAAAATTCCCTGCCCGCGCTCACGAACGAATTTATTTCGCTTATCAAGGAAACTTCGATTTGCGGCTATATCGGTCTCACCGACCTGACGCGCGCCGGAGACATCATCCGCAGCACGACTTACGAAGCGATGCTCCCGCTCCTCGCTGTCGCAGCCATCTATTTTATCCTCGTCGCGGGCCTTTCGGCATGCGTCGCACGTCTCGAAAAAAGGTTGAAGAAAAATGAACGATAACCGTGAAATTCTCATCCAGATCAAGAACCTGGGAAAGTCCTACGGGGACAAGCAAATCTTGAAAGATATCTCTCTTGATATCCACAAGGGCGACGTTATCGCGGTCATCGGGCCTTCCGGCTGCGGCAAATCGACGTTTTTACGTCTGCTGAATCTTTTGGAGCGTCCGACCGGCGGCGACATTCTGCTTGACGGCAAGAGCATCCTCGCGAAGGATGTTCCGAGCCATCTCGTCCGC
>JBNMGX010000176.1:0-4809 GCA_050872465.1 Hallerella sp. | reverse complement strand
GTACCTAGCGGGCAGGGGCTTCGCCGTTTCCGGTTCGGACCGAAAGTTCTCTGGCGCAGACGGTGACGGTATTCGGGCGAAGCTCGAAGCGGCGGACGTTCGGACTTTTCCGCAGGACGGTTCGGGTGTTTGTCCGGGCCTTTCGGCAATCGTCGTGAGCACCGCCATCGAAGAGTCGAATCCGGATTTGAAGCGCGCTCTGGAATTGGGGATTCCCCGAATGCATCGGAGCGAAATGCTCGCTAAAATTTCGGAAAGCGTCAAGACGATTTGCGTCAGCGGAACGAGTGGCAAGAGTACGGTGACCGGGATGATCTGGCATATTCTGAACGAGGCGAATCTTTCGCCTTCGCTGCTTTCCGGGGCGGGACTTGTTTCGCTCGAAAGGCGCGGAATGATCGGGAATGGAATCGCTGGAAAGGGCGAATGGCTTGTCGCGGAATCCGACGAGAGCGACGGAACGCTTGTCCGCTATTCTCCGGAAATCGGTGTCATTTTGAACATCGGAAAGGACCACAAGGAAATTTCCGAGCTGCAAAAAATCTTTGCGGAATTTTCGGAAAACATCACGGGTAAAGGCAAGACTCTGATCGTGAACGAGGCGGATGAACTTGCGAACGCCTTTAGCGTGAACCATCTGGATGATTTTGGGTTGGAAGCCAAGGCCGGTGTCCAGGGAATGGATTTTAGTCCCGAAGGCTATTCGATTACATTTCGCGTGCGTCATCTGGGGGAACTTGTCCGGTTCAAGGTGCCGCTTCCCGGTTTTCACAACATGATGAATGCGCTTGCCGCTGTCGCGGTTTCGCTCAAGGTCGGAGTCTCGCTTCGCAAGTGCGCCGAGGCGCTGGAAACTTTTGAAGGCATCCATCGTCGCCACCAGATTCTTGGGACTTTTCACGGCGTTACCGTGGTCGATGACTTTGCTCATAATCCGGCAAAGATTTCGGCGAGCATCCGCGCAGCGCAGGATTTTACGCGGGGACGCGTCGTCGCTTATTTCCAGCCGCACGGATTCGGCCCGACCCGTTTTCTGCGCAACGAGCTGGTCGATGCGATTTCAAAAACGCTCCGCTCCCAGGATGCGATATTTTTGAGCGAAATCTATTACGCCGGCGGAACGGTCACGCGGGACATTTCCTCTGCGGATCTTGCCGAAGATTTGAAACGGAAAAATGCGACCGCTTACTTTGTTTCAAACCGGGACGAATGCGGAAGGGATATGGTCCGCTTCTCGGCATCGGGAGATACGATTTTGGTTATGGGTGCCCGCGACCCGAGCCTTTCGGATTTCGCAAAGGCCGTTGCGAAGGAGCTTGAAAAATGAGCGAACAGAATAACCGCTACCAGAAGGCGATGAACCGGTTGGAAGAAATTCTTTCGAAAATCGACCGCAGTGACGTGAGCGTCGATGAACTCGCTTCCCAAGTGGAAGAGGCGACGGAACTTCTCCGCGAATGCAAGACGATTCTTTCCGAGACGGAGAAAAACGTTCAAGAAGCTTTATCCGGTTTGAACGAGGAATCCGGAAAGGGTTCGGAAGAAAAGGCATGAGCGAAGCGCTTCGCGTCGAACATATTTCTGTTTACTACCCGATGCGGAGCGGAATCCTTTCGCGGGTTTCGCATTACCTGAAAGCGGTCGATGACGTTTCGTTCCGGCTAGACGAAGGGGAAATCCTCGCGGTCATCGGAGAGTCGGGTTGCGGGAAAAGCACGCTCGCACAAGCGTTGGTCGGGCTTCTGCCGTGGAAGTCGGGGACTTATACCGTATTCGGGAAAAGTGTTGATGTCTCTTCGGCGAAGGCTTTTGTCGAGGTCCGCAAGTCGGTGCAGATGGTTTTTCAGGATCCGTATTCGAGCCTGAATCCGCGGCAGACCGTTTCGCAGATTTTGACTTACCCGGCAGAGGCGAACGGAATTTCCAAGAACGAAGCGTTGGACCGGGCAAAGGAAAAATTGCAACTCGTCGGGCTTCCGCAAAATTCTCTCGGACGTTATCCGCATGAATTTTCTGGCGGGCAGCGCCAGAGAATCGGCATTGCGCGGGCGCTGATGCTCGAACCGAAAGTGCTGATCGCAGACGAAGTGACGAGCGCGCTCGATGTCTCCGTCCAGGCGCAGGTTCTGAAGCTTCTTGAAGATTTGCGGCAAAATCTGGGAATTGCTATTCTCTTTATTTCACACGATATTCTGACTGTTCGGTCGTTTGCAAACAAAGTAATCGTTCTCTACAAGGGAAGGGAAAAGGAATCCGGGTCTGTGGAATCCGTTCTGGAAAATCCGAGGCATCCTTACACGAAAGCTCTGATGGCGAGTGTTCCCACGCTCGACTTCGACAGACCGCCGCTCGTGCCGACCGATTTTTCGAATAATTTGTACGATGATTGAAAAATGAAAACCGTGAAACTTCGTATGGAAAAAATGGCGCAGGGCGGTGAAGCTCTTGCTCGCCTTGATGATGGACGAATTTGTTTTGTCGCCGGAGCCTTGGCGGGAGAAGTCGCTGAAGTCGCTATCGTGCAGAGCAAAAAGGATTATGCGAAAGGCTTTGCCCGGAGAATTTTGGAACGGTCCGCGTTTCGGGTGGAGCCTCGATGCCCGCTTTACGAAAAATGCGGAGGCTGTTCGCTGCAACATGCGAGTTTTGAATGCCAGCTTTCGATGTATCGCGCGTCGGTCGAGGAGCTGTTTCGGCGCTTTGCGAAAACGGAACTTCCCGTGGGCTGGAAAATCCATGCAGGGAAATCCTATGGCTACAGAAATCGGGCTCGGCTTGTCCGTATCGGAAATGGTTGGGGATTTCGGGAATCGAAAAGCCATCGTCTGATTCCCGTTTCCCGGTGCGCCGTCCTGTCGGATGCGTTAAACGAGGCGATTGCGCAGAATGCGTTTCCAAAGGTTGCGGAACTTTCCGTCTTTGACAATGGATACGGTAAAATTTCCTACTTCCATCGCGGAATGGCACTTTCGGAGTTTAAAAAGTATGCGACAAATACTGTCGCGCTCTGCGGGCATTCCCTGTCGATGGATGCCGCCTGTTTTTTCCAGTCAAATCTGGGACTGCTCCCGGAACTGGTCAAGACGGTTTCGGATTCCGCCGGTTCGGGAAACTATCTTATCGACCTCTACAGCGGTGTCGGATTTTTTGCTTCCCTGCTGCAGGAAAAATTTGAACGGATCGTGACCGTGGAACGCGAACCGAAAGCGCTTTATCACGCCAAGCGCAATGTTTCCAAGGCTCGAAACGTATCCGCTCCCGCTGAAGAATGGCTTGCCCAAAACGACGCTTCCGGTGCGGACGTCCTGATCGTCGATCCGCCGCGGACCGGGCTTCTTCCGTCTGCGCTAGAAGCCGTTGCCAAGGCGCACCCGAAAAAACTGCTCTATGTCTCTTGCGACCCGGTGACGCTTGCCCGGGATTTTCAGAAACTTTCCCTTTATGGTTACAAAATCCAGAAGGCGGAAGGCTTTGCCTTTTACCCGCAGACGCCGCATTTCGAAATGTTTTTGGAACTCGATTGTTGAATGTTAAGAGTTGAGAAAAATCAGGAAACAGGAATCTGCGGTCAATCAGAACTTAGAACTGAGATCTTAGTGCTGAGATTTGCAGACGACTAGATTCTTGTATCTTAGAAGTTTAATGTCTGCGACGCTGCCCGCTGTCCACTGAATTGTCGGAGTACGGGAAAGACATCGTATCGTGTTCCTCGTACCGTTTCCTAAAAGCCTAGACGTCCGCCGCCCAATTCCTCATTCCGCATTTCTCATTCTCTTACCCGTCCGCGGCCTATCATCCCAAGAACTTAAATGTTCACAATCCTAAGTTCTAAACTCTCTTAACTAAGCTCTGACTATTCCCTAATCCCTAAACTTAGACGTCCGCGGACGATTCCCTTTTCACCCACTCAACTTTATCCGCCAAATTTTGTAATTTATCTTCCGGGTTAGCGAAAATCTGTACAGACGCTCGGAGTCTCGGGCGAGAGGATACGATGAGAAAAAGAATTTTTTTGACCGCTCTGTTCCTGCCGATGATCTTTTCGGCTTGTTCTTCGGAACCGATGCAGGTCATCTGCGGAAAGGATTTCATACAAAGTCGCGCAGCCGTTGTCGATACATCGAGCGTCTTCCACAGCTCGGAACCTTTTGTCATGCAGTTCCGCTACGGCAAGAATTTCGACTTTTCAAAGCTCAAATGGGAAGTCGTGAACGCATCGGGAAAGGTTATCGCATCCAAGACAAGCCCTGTCAACGCAAAGGAAGGCTCCTATACGGTTCTGGTTTCTTCCATCCGCGGGGGATTTTCAAGCGCCACGGAATTTTTTAAGGCGAAGGAAGGTGAATTTTCCATCCGGTTCTTCGATGCGGAGGCGGATACGCTTCTCTTGCAAAAGCAAATCCGCGTGGCTCGGAACAGTGAAAAAATCGACGGGGTAAAATGAAGTATTTAGGATTATCTCTAACCGCAATCTGCTTGTTTGCCTGCTCTTCGGATGTCGAAGTGAATTACAAGCTTTCGGAACCCGTCTCCGTGGAACTTTATACGGAAAGCACTTACGCAACCATCGATTTGGACGACGTGGAGCGCATCGGAACGATCAATGCGGACTATGTCCATTTGGAGTATTCGCAAAGCGGCGACACTCTGATGATTCTCCGCAATTTTGAAATCGACAAGTCGCGCGGATATCTCAAGAATTCCCATCCGGCGGAACTCCAGTGGCGTCTCCCGAAAGTCTTGACCAAGGGTGTCGCAGAGCGGGCTGTCGAAACGTCTGGCTTTGCCGAAGGCTACGATACGCTGCTT
>JBNMGX010000175.1:0-4831 GCA_050872465.1 Hallerella sp. | reverse complement strand
CTTCTATACTCTCTCTCGGTGGCGGCGAATGTCTGTCTGGGAATGGATTCCCGGGATGCCGTGCTCCTCTTGCAGGAATTCTGGAAACCGACCGAAGAGCGGTCTCTGGTTTTGGCTTTTGAAAATGGCCTGCAGATTTTGTACCGGTATGGCCTTTGGATTGCGGAGAACGCGCTTTCCGTAGAGGATTATCTCTTCCTAAAACGCATCGGTTTTCCCATTGAATGGGGCGACAGAAAAAATTGCCATGCGACCCTCGACGAGTTGGAGCTTTTGCGCAATTCGTCTCTTTCTGTCGGCGATTTGAAATCGCTTCTTGAACCGCAACTGATTCCGTCGGCAGAATCCTCTTCTTTTGCCGTGGAACTCAATGCGAATGTACGGAAGTCTTTGAAAGAATTTGACGGATTTGATTACGAAACCGCGATTCACGGGCTGTTGAAAACATTGGGCAAGGAAAATGCAGGGGAAATTCTTGACGCGTGGAAAAATGACTTTGAACCGGATGCCGGCGGAAAGTGGAATGCCTGCCTAAATGATTTACTTCGATTCGTTCCGGTGCCATCTTCTTCGTGGAAAGATGTCTTTGTCGAGGATGAAAGCGGAGCCGCATTCTACAACGCGCTCCGTGCTGAACTAGCCTTTGAAAGGTCGCTCTCCCTCATTGGCGAGAAATTCTCGATGACATCGGATGTTGTCGCGAAACTTTTTGAAAAACTGAAAGACGACGCTTTGGATGATCTGACGGAATGGAAAAATTTCGCAACCAGGGAAAATATCACGTCGGTGAACGATTTGAGTGAAAACGATGCCGCTCTGATGGAAATTCTCTGCAACCGGATTGTCCGCTGTTCCGCGCTTTATCGATTTACGCAGTCGTTGGATCTCGGCTTCGAATGGGATTGGAAAAACCTCATTCCTCCTGCTGAAAGACGAATGCCGAATGTCGGTGAATCGGAAGTCGAAGTAGAAAGGACTCCGTATGGCTTTTTTGAAAACGTGCTCTGCGCGTTCGCCGCATCCTCCCGGATTTTGGGAAAAGTTTACAGTTACAGTGAGTTAGGAAATCTTGACGCCTCGGATGAAAAAATCCGGATTTCGAACGATGCCTTTGAAGCGATACTTGCTGCTTCCGGAATCGATTTCGAACGGGATGGAAACAGCCTCGCGAGAACGTCATTAGGAATGAATTCGCCTTTTGCATGGTGCCGTTTTGCGGAATTGCTTTCCCTATACCGGAAGACGAATACGCTCCCCGCGGATTTGAAAAACTTGCTGGATGCAGACGACGCTTCGTATTCCGAACCTGCCAAGACGTTTGAGGAAAATCTGAAACTTGCACGCATCAATTCGGAATGGAACCATTTCATCCAGGGTGTGAACGACAAAATTCGGCAACGGAAACGCGATGCCTTGGCGGCGGTGGTCTGCAACGAATCACAGATGCCGGCGACGGCGGGAAACTATCCGGCGGTCTTTGTCGATGAAAGCGACATCTATTCTTACTACCTTCTCGACGTGAAGATGGAACCGGACATGGCGATTTCGCGGACAGTCCAGGCGGTATCGTGCATCCAGCTTTATGTGCAGCGGGCGCTGATGGGTCTCGAAGGCGGCTACACGCTGAACGACACGCAAAGGGAACAGTGGGAATGGATGAAAAATTTCCAGGTCTGGGTCGCGAACCGCAAGGTGTTCCTGTATCCCGAAAACTGGATAGACGGAGACCTGCGAAGCGACAAGACTCCGTTCTTCAAGGATCTTGAGGACCGCCTGGCCGAAGTCGGCAATGATCAGGATGCGATGACCGAGGCTCTCGGCGAATACCTGAAAAAGGTTTGCGACACGTCCGAAATCGATATCGTCGGAGCCTGCAAGCAGGACGGCGGAAGTGCCGCGGGCGTGCTCTATACTTTGCACATCGTGGGCCGCACGCGGGGCGAACCCCACACTTACTATTATCGCAAATACGAGGCGACCGCGCTATACGGCGGAAATTGGACTCCGTGGGAAGAAGTGCCTGTCGAAATCGACGGGGCAGCCATCCAGCCGGCGATTCTTGGCGGACATTTGTACATTACCTGGTTGCAGGTCGTGCAGGGCCAGAAGCAGAAAAAGACGGGAGAATCGGGCGGAAAGCAGGCTGCGGTTTCCGTGGAGTATTACGCCGAGCTGCGACTGAAATGGACGGCTTTCACGGGGGCAAAATGGACCGGCGTAAAGGTCGGGAAGCAGGCCGTCTATGATGTGTCCGAAAACCAGCTTGATTTCATATTGGGTGAAAACGAAAGCCTCGCCGAACGCTATTTTGTCATCGATGTCTCCGATAATTCCGATGCCTTGAATTTGCAGGTTTGGCGAACGTTCCCCGATTTTGTCGATACGCCGCATGTGGTTACTGTTCCTGTGGCGAATTCCTCGCCGATGTCTGGCGATGTCGAAGGCTTGGATAACGCTCCAGCGACGACCTATATCCTAAAAACGGAAGTTTCGCGCGAATACAGGGCAGACCAGCGGATAAACCACATCGGAAACTTCTCGCTTGCGCAAGACGGTTCCGATACGGCGTCGAATCAGGTCGAGCCAAATACCGGAAATCCGATTGCTTTCACTTATGGTGAATTTGTGAAAAATCATTCTCCGGCGGGATGCCGCCTTGTAGGGAACCTGTTCCATAACGCGGGCGGTTCTCTGGTCTTGCAGGACGGAACCAAAATCTTTGGCAATACGCGAGGCCCGTTCAAGCTGCTGTCCGTGAACATGGGATTTATTTGCCACGAGGACAGGCCGTTTTTCTATATGGATTCCAAGGGAGTCTTCCTAGTCCGCACCGTTTCCGGTGACGGCGGGTCGGGGGCGAACAGCATCCCGAACTATCACGTGGAGATGGTTTCCAATCCTCAAGCGGGCGAGTTCCGCAGGCGTTTTCTGCAGGGCGGACCTAAATGGCTTTACAACCGCGAGACAGAAGCTTTGCCCGTCTCGGACAGCTACTATTATTCCTATTCTTACTACAACTACTATTTCAGCGTCTATCTCGGCTACTACACGGCGGGCGACTGGCAGGCCTGGGATTTGTCGCAGACGCTGTTCGAGCACGGTTATTTGCCGGGCAGCGTCGTTGCAGAACCCTATCCGTCTTCGACGGTCGATTTCTGCTGGGGTTCGGCGACTTCCATCTACAACTGGGAACTGTTCTTCTTTGTCCCGATGCTTTTGGCGGACAGGATGCTTGCCGAGCAGAATTACGAAGCGGCGCTGAACTGGCTCCAGTTGGTGTTCGACCCGCGGATAGACCTCACTCCCTACGAACGGACAAAGCGTTTTGTCCGGGAGCTTTCGAATGGGGCCAGGTATTGGAAGTTCCTGCCGTTCTTTGCGAACCCGGATGCCGACCGGTCGATCCTTTCGGAACTGTCGTTCCCGACGCCTCACGATGCCTTGCCCGATAGGAAGGCCATCCAGTTGCTGATAGACCGCTGGAAGAACGATCCGTTCAACCCGCAGATGATTGCGCGTTACCGCCCTGTCGCCTACCAGAAATATGTGGTGATGAAATATCTCGACGCCCTGATCGGCTGGGGAGACCAGCTGTTCTCGCAGGACACGACGGAATCGGTAAATCTTGCTGTACAGATGTATATTCTCGCGGCGGAGATTCTCGGATCGAAGAGCGCCGAGGTTCCCGACCCGAAGAACGCCACGGCGTTCACCGTGCAGGAGCTGATGTCGAAAGGCACGAATGTGATGAACAACGCGTTCGTCACCTACGAGGACACGATGCTCACGGGCAAGAGCCGCGAAAAGGAGACGCCGCAGCGGCTTCTGCCCGGCTGCACGATGCAGCTTGCGCATACGACGGGGATGATGTTCTATTTCAACGTGCCCCGCAACGAGACGCTGGCGGGCTACTGGGACACCGTGGCGGACAGGCTCTACAAGATTCGCAACAGCCTCAATATTGAAGGCGTAAAGAGAACCCTTGCGCTGTTTGCGCCGCCTATTGACCCCGCCCTGCTCGTGAAGGCGAAGGCGAACGGAGTTTCCATCAGCGAGGCGCTCGCCGACGCGTCGTCTGCGTTGCCGTACTACCGCTTTAAAGTGATGGTCGCCAAGGCGATAGAGATTGTTCATGACGTGATGCAAATGGGCCGCGACCTGCTGGACATCCTTGAAAAGTACGACGCCGAATCCCTGGCCCTGCTCCGTGCGTCGCACGAAAAGACGATGCTCGCGCTACAGAAGACCGTCACGGACATGGACGTGGCGGAACTCGAAAAGGAACTCGAATCCGTCGAGACGGAACAGGAAAATGCCGAGGCGGAGCGTGCGGAACAGGAGGAATATTACAAACCGCTGAAGCTGGAAGAACAGTACGCTAGGTTCATGGAAAAAGTCCGGAAGGTGCAGGAAACGGTGGAGAACGTCAAGAAGGCGGCCTCCGTCGCCTACAAGATCCCCGACCTGGACATCGGCGCCATCGCGAACGGCCTGGGCGGACCGTCGTTCAGTGCTCTCTCCGCCGGCGGTACAAAAATAGCCGAGAACCTGGTGAACGAGGCCGAGAGCTACGCCTCCCGTTTTGTCCAGCGTCAGGTCTCCGCCGCCAAGATGAAGCTGCAGGCCGAGGCGGAACGCCGGCTGCAGGACTGGACGATGGCGAAGACCGAAAAGGCGAACCGGGCCAAGACGCTCGAGAAGAGGAAGACCGTCGCCGAGATCAAGATAGATTATGCCAAAAAGCAGGTGGAAAAAGCGGAGCGCGAAGCCGAGCTCAAGGATGAAATGTACGAGCACCTGTCGGAAAAGTACACGAACGCCGAACTCTACG
>JBNMGX010000174.1:0-4835 GCA_050872465.1 Hallerella sp. | reverse complement strand
GTTCATTGAATTGGCGTTTGAAGAGGCGCTTTCCGCTGTCGGTCTTTCGTTTCCCAATCCGGCTGTCGGGGCGGTTGTCGTAAAGGATGGTGCGGTTGTCGGACGCGGACACACGCAGGTTGTACACGGTCCCCATGCGGAAGTGATGGCGCTTCGGGATGCGGGCGATGCGGCGCAGGGTGCTACTTTGTATGTAACGCTTGAACCGTGTTGCCATTTCGGTCGGACGCCTCCGTGTACAAGTGCGATTATTGCAGCGGGAATCCGAAATGTTTTTTTTGCCCATCGGGATCCGAATCCGCAGGTCTTTGGGAAAAGTGAAAAGGTTCTCTCGGAAGCGGGAATCGATTCAGTGTATGTGGAACCTCCAGAAGAATTTTCGTCTTTTTACGAAGCGTACGATTACTTTGTACGAACCGGTCGGACTTTTGTCGAATGCAAAATAGCGGAAACCGCAGACGGTTTTATCGCTCGTTCTGACGGAAGCCCGGTTCGCATAACGGGTCGGGCTGCGGACGAATGGACCGCTAGATGGCGGCGTTCGGCGGAATATATCCTTGTCGGCGGAGGAACGGCGAATTCGGATAATCCGCACTTGACCGTGCGTGGGGTTCCGGGCAATAGCCCGCACCGAGCCGTTCTCTGTGGAAATAGGAAACTTCGAGCGGAGCTGCATCTTTTTGAAAACCCGTCGGATAAGACGATTGTCTTTAGCCGGACATTCCAGGATGCAATCTCGTCCATCGCCGACATTCGCCTTTTAACCTCTGCCGACTTCGACGAAAACTGGGAAAAAATTCTGGACGATTTTTCTCGGATGGGAGTCCATCGCTTGGCGGTGGAAACGGGAAAGACCCTTGCCCAAAAAATCCTGAAGTCGGGAAAGTGGAACCGCTTCTATGTGATCCGTTCGCTGCAGAAGATGAAAAACGGTCTCGCTTGGCGAACCGGCGTCGAACCGGGATTTTGCCTGGCTGGGAATTTGGGCGAAGATTCCCTGCTTCTCGCTAGGAATCGCGACTTGGATTTTTAATAGACGACGAGGAACGGCTTCGCCTTGTTCTTTGTGCCAGCTCTGAAGTAATAAAGCCCGGGAGCCAGTTGCGCTTGAATTTCTTCGGCGCGGACGCAGAGGCTTGTGCCCGAATAGGAAAATTTGCGGACGAGCTTTCCCGCGCGGGTGCGGATTTCGAGAACGCGTTTTGCGGAAGGAAGATTGGCAAAGCAGAGCGGCGTTTCGCCTCGCCACGGGTTCGGGTAGCTGCGCATGGGGAGCGTATCCGTTTGCAAAGTACCGCTAGAAGTTTCTTGCAATCTGGAGAGAATCAGGACAGCGTTTTCTGATTCCGCGACAAGAGGGGAAAGCCCGGTCCACGAAACCGTATCCATGGAATAGAATGTCGTTTTTTGATTTTTCCCATACAGGGCGACCGAAGCTTTTCCGGAAAACTGGGAAAGCTCGGGAAAGGAATCCGGCGTAATCCGGTAATAGTCGATGGCTGGCGCTTCGAGCGAGACGGAAGCAAGGGTCGGCTTTTTCAGATGCGGTGAAACGGGCCAGTCGGAAAAGTCCGCGGTAAAGCGAAACGATGAATCGGAAAAACCGGCTCGGGTCCCCGAAAAGAAAAGTTTCTGGGCAAAATCGGCGAAGGCGGAGTCCGGGTCAAGCTCTTGGGAGGCAAGTTCCTTGGCGTAAACCGTTTCGAAGCTGGAATCCGGCATGGACGAAAAACGTTCCCATAGCTTTGTATCAAAATTTTCGTCCCAGGCGTGTAAATGGTAAAGTCCCCAGACAGCTAGGCCGTAGTTCGAACCGATCCGGTCAAACGAGATTCCTGTCGATTTGAAAAAGGATGGAAGATAAAGCCAGTAATCGTCGGCGTCGGGCGAGGCGATTTCTTCGAGCGCGGTCGCAGACGCTTCGAACCAGTAGGAATCGTATTCGAGAAAATCAATATATGCCGCCTGGATGGCGTGGTAAAATTCGTGGGCTGCGGTTGTGCGGAGAGCAATCCCGTAATCTTTCGAATAGTTTTTTTCGGTTATGCTGTTTGTGACGGGAACTGTCGCTTGGATATAACGGCAAGAGGAACTGGGAATATCCTTGACCGAAGGATTGTTTTCGTCCGGGTAAAGGAAGTCGTTGTCGATGATGATTTCCGTTGCCGCGGGATTTGAGCTTTCGGGCGGAAAGGTTAGCCCCATGCAGGCCGTGCAAAAGCCTCCTAGAAGTCCCGCATTGTCGCGCACAAGGCTTATGTCGATGACTTCTACCGGATACAAATCGCTATCACCGCTTTTTTGAAAATGCCATGTCGGGTTGGCGCCTTTTGGTTTTCTTGTCCCGTGCCTTTGGATGTGAAAATTCCAGGCGGATTCCAGGGATTTCGCTAGCGAATCAATCCAGGCTTCGGTGGTTTTGTGCGGACCGTCGAGGACATAGTAAATCCGAAAGTGGGACGTTTTTCTTTCCTTGACCGCCGATGTGTCATAGTAAAATTCCGGGTCGCAGCTTGTCGAGGAAATGCTTGCGATTCGGGCTGCTGCCCTAAAACTTTTCACGTCTTGAAAATGTTTTTGAATCCGGTTTGTCCCGCAAAACGGGCTGGCGACGGCCTCGGAAAAGAGAATCGCTAAAAATCCGAGCGACTTCCAGGAGAGAATTTTCATCGGCGCTGCTTCATCGCTTTCCAAAGAATGTCCTTGGCGCAGGCTTCGAGAACCGGATCTTCTTCAACGACTTTTTGATGCCTCGGTTTGGTGCGGGCATCGATAACCAGCGGAGATTCGCATCCCCAATGTTTTTGGGTAAACTTTGAATTTGCCCCGTAAATGTCGTGGGCGGGATCGCTGCGCGTGAATGTGACCCAGAGCCAGTTATCCAGAGTTCTTGCTGTAAACGAAGCATCGTCTGCCACGGTAACCAGCGGGAACTTTTCGCGAAAATCCCAATGGGAAAGCGTTTCGGTGAGCGCCTCGATGCTTGCTTCGGGATTTCCCTGGATAGCGAGCGTTCCCGGAAAGACAAGGCGAGGATTCGAAAATCCCTGCGGAAGCGGAATCGTCGAAAATCCGTCATCTGCGGAGCATCCGAGTTTCCGAATCGGTTTGCCGGCTGCTGCGACGATGACCTTTGAACCGTGGTTGAGCTTTCGCCCGGAATAGTCCAGCGTGTCAATCGTCGTCTCTGTCTGGAAGTGGATGTCCCGATCCAGATGGACGCGTTCCAGAATGTGTACAAAGTAACTGACGATATCCTGTGTATCGAGAACTTCGCTGTCTTC
This sequence comes from Hallerella sp., assembly GCA_050872465.1. Classification (GTDB taxonomy): domain Bacteria; phylum Fibrobacterota; class Fibrobacteria; order Fibrobacterales; family Fibrobacteraceae; genus Hallerella. The sequence goes on along the minus strand of JBNMGX010000174.1, from coordinate 1,551 downwards.
CCTTGCCGCGATAAAGAGATACTTGGAAAGGGAAACCTGGTTGAATCCTAGGAGAGCGTTCGCTTCCTTGAGAAGTTCCATCGGTTCGCGTTCGGGGAGATAAGGCGTGTAGCGTTCCTTTCCAATCGCAAGGAGAAGCGGATGGACGCCTGCCGCATCAACGGAATGCATTTCGCAGATTCCCGCAACAGACGCAGGCACGATGGAACGGACCAGTTCCCCGATCAGCTTTCCGAAGACGGAATCTTCCTGAGGCGGTCTGCCGACGGTCGTGAAGGGAAAAATCGCATTCTTCTTGCAGAAAACCTTTTTGACGCGGAGATAGGGAAATTCGTGTCGTGCGGAGTAGTAGCCGAGATGATCGCCAAAAGGCCCTTCGGGTTTGAGGTTCGGCGCGACTTCGCCTAAAAGGCAAAAGTCCGCATCGGATGAAATTTTCCAGCCTTCGAAGTTCCGGTAGCGAAACGCCCTTCCGCCGAGAAGTCCCGCAAAAGTCAGTTCGGAAAGTTCGGGCGGCATCGGCATAATCGCAGCGAGGGTATGCGCCGGCGGACCTCCCAGCCAGACGCTGACCTTGAGCGGCTCGTTTTTCTGCAGGGCGGCTTCGTGATGTCTTGCGATGTCGCGTTCGATTTGGTAGTGCAGCCCGCATTCCTCGCCCGGAATGTAATCGTTTCCCGAAATCTGGATGCGGTACATGCCCAAGTTGGACTTCAGGATATTATGTTCTTCGGGCATTTGCGAAAAGACCTGCGGGAGCGTTAAAAAGGCTCCGCCGTCTTCCCTGTGCAGGCGGATTTGCGGCAATCTGTCTAGCGTGGTCGTCTGGGTGAGGACCGGAGCGAAAAGACTTTTTCGGGGAAGGGCGGAAAGCCCGACTCCTGGAAGCGTCGCGAGAGATTTTGGATGCTTCAGGACGGAAACCGGATCTGCGTGAAAAGCGATGGCTGTTTCGGCTTTGCGCCATGTCTTGCGGAAAAGAAAGCGGGAACGTTCCATGGTCCCGAAAATGTTTGCGGCTGCCCGGAACGGAGAACCTTTGACGTGTTCGAAAAGCAGCGCCGGCATGGATTCCCGTGTGGCGACTTCCGCCATTTTGGGCATGAGCAAATCGGGCGAAACTTCTTCTCGGATGCGGAGAAGCATCCCGTGCTTTTCAAGGTCTAGGAGTGCCGCTTCGAGTGAAGGGTAGGACATGAAATTTTGCGCTAGCCTGCGGAGAGGTTTTCTGACGAAAATGCCCGGAAGGATTCTGTCTTTCTGCGGGATTCAAAGGCGTTCTTGGCTTGGAGAAGCGCTTGGCGAGAAGGAAAGGCGTATTGAATTTTTGCCTTTTCCAAGACGTTTGCCAGTTCGGGCGATTCCCCGTTAAAGTGAACTTCGTCCGTATATTCCAGGAGATTTCCCGAAGCGGTCTGCGCATGTTCCGCGGAGAATGCGGTGAAAGGTCCTTGCTTTAATTCGGCCCGCCACGATGAGCCTTCAATCGCAGACACGACACATTTCCACTGGACGATTCGAAAGCCGGAAACAAGCCGGTAGGAAACAGAC
>JBNMGX010000173.1:0-4851 GCA_050872465.1 Hallerella sp. | reverse complement strand
CTTTTACCGTATCGGACAGAATCTTGCCGTCGAGTAAAAACCGGAAACTTGAATTGTCCGCACCGGAAGCGATTCTTGCCGTTACCTTGTAAGCGGCTTCTTGGCGAATATCGACCGTGTATTCGAGCCACTCCCCGCCGAGCGTGTATCCTACCGCATATCCTTTTGCCGTGTCTGCGGAATCGAGCGCAACGATATCGACGCGATCGTTCCTGTAAAAACCTCCCTTGTTCGGGGAATCCGCATCGGAATAGGAAACTCCTTCCCCGCCGACATCGTAGTTTTCAGTTTCGATTTTTCCCGGAATTTCGGCTGCGGTCACTCCGAACGGAGCTTGCGGAACGGTATCGATGACGCTTGTGCCTACGAGGGTCGTGATGGATTCCCTGTCGAGCGAAATGGAGAATTTTCCGTCGCTTTGGGAAATTCCGTTTTCTTCCTTGACATTTTTTGTCTCCGACGTGACGTATTTCTTGAAAGAGGAAATGTTTTTCGCCCCCGAAATGGAAAGTTCGATGTTTTTGGAAGAACCGAAATCGCGGTTGATCAGGACGACGATGACGCTGTCCTGCTTTTTGTAGGCGGAGACGAAAACGTTTGCTTCCGGATTGGACGTTGCGCCGATTCGGACGGCTCCGGGACGGATGAATCGTGAAAACTGGGAGAGGACATAGCCACGCTTGGAAGGTTTGCCGATTTCGCCTTGCGGAATGGAAAGCTTTCCGCTAAAATCTTTTTCCATAATGAGACCGTAACAGCGCCGGATGTACCACCATGTGTATAAATTAAAGTTCCCGATGACAAGACCGCGATGGATTTCGTAGCCGACGTCTAGGGCGCGGACCGTATCCATTTTTGCAGTCTGGTCCTGGTCGCCTGTCGAGATGACGCCTCGCCACATGTTTCCGCTGCCTTGGCTTTCCGTGTAATGCTCCGTCATCCAACGTTCCTGCTGTCGGGCTTTTTCGTCTGCGAGAGCGTATTTGAAATAATCGTTTCCCGTCGCCGCGGTGCTTCCGTAAAAGTGCGCCCCGATGATATCCAGATTTTTTAAGGCGTCGTTATCATTTAAAATCTTGTCGTAAAGCGATTTGCTGTAGGCGAAGGATTCCGCGGAGATGACTTTTGTTCCGTTCTTTCGTAGTTGCCCAGCGTAGTTCTTGGTGAATTTGTACAAATTGTCTGCGGTCCAGCAAGTCCAGGAATCGCACCAGTCCGGTTCATTCTGGATGGATATAGCATATAAAGGGACGCCTTGATTTTTCATGTAGGCGGCAAAGTTGTTGAGATGGTTCGCATAGGCTTGCCAGTTGCTCTCTACGATTTGCGTTGAGTTGTATGTCGTTTCCCAGCGGTTGAACGAGTAGGCGGTTTGCAGGTCGGCGGGCGGCTTCCAAGGGGTCGCATAGACGATTGCCCCGTAAGATTTTGCCGACTTGGCTGCATCTAGGTCGCGACTCCAGTCCGAAACGTTTTCGTTGACGGGAATCCGCAGTGCGGAAAGCCCCAGTTCCCCTTCGCCAGTCCCAAATGCAATTTTTGCATCATCCGCAGAGAGCCCCTTTCCGCCTTGCCATATATTGTGGACCATTCCGCCGAATCCTCGGATGACTTGGTGCTCTTCGTCTAGATTGATTTCGACAACGGATGCGTTGGCGGTTCCTAGACCGACTCCAAAAGAGAGTCCTAGAAAAAAAGTTTTCCTTAAATGCGTCATTCTTTTTCCTTGAAAATGCTTGGATGCGGTTTCTATTTCACGACCTGGATTTTTTGTATGAATCCTCCGCGTCCTCGTACGAGATAGGTTCCCGGGCGTTGGAGCGATGCGCGAACTGATTCCGAAAGGTTCTCCGCGCTAGACCGGATTTCTCGCAGACGGTTGCCGTTCATATCGAAAATGTCATATCGGGTCACCGCTTCGTGCGCCGTGAATCGTGACTTTGGCGGCAAGGATGTTTCGGGTTCGAGAAACTCCAGATAGTCGATGTTCGCGTAGCTTCCGGTGATTAGCATTTTTAGAATATGTTCGCCGGTCGTGAGCGAAACTTCGCCCCCGTCAAGCGTCCGGTAAACATTCCAGGATGTGTCGGTTTTCGGAATGGGAATCGTGTCGGTTAGAGGAACGCTATCGATGAAAAACATGACGCTGGACGATTCGGAACCGCTTGCGACATTTAACATTAATTTATACGTAGCTGATGAGAGGACGTTCACGGTGTATTCCGTCCATTCGCCGGAATTCGTGTAGCCGATAGCCTTGCCGCTTCCGCCGACGACAATATCGACGCCTTCGTCTGTTCGAAATTTTGCGTCTCCCTTGTTTTCGGAATCGCTGTCCCGGTAAGCGTTGTCCATTCCGCCTTCGTCGAAATGTTCCGCTTCGATTTTTCCCGGGATTTCGTGCGGCGTGTCTTGGTAGGCGCGCTGGGGTTCTTTTGGCTTTTCGGAAAATTTCCATTCGACAATTCCCATCGTGGAATCCGCCGGACCCTTGAAAACGAGGAAAAGTTCTTCGACGATTCCGCTTAGGCCCGAGACTTCGCACTGGACTGTTTTGTAGGATTTCCAGCTGCCCGTTTGCGGAATTTCACAGGTTCCCGCTAGGGTTCCCGAAGAACTGCCGGTGCGAACTTCCACACGGTTCCCGGTAGCGATGCTCGCCGCCTTGACGGAAAAGCCCGCTGCACCGTTTTTAAAATCCACCCCGGAAATGCGGATCCAGGAATCCTTGCTTGCGTATGGCGTTAATACGTGTGAAACGGGGTTTCCTCGAGTCCAATCCGTGCGGCTTCGAACATTTCTTTGCCTAGAACTTGTCAGCGCAGGGTATGTCCGGTAAGGGTTGAAGCTTTCGATTTGCTTTGGTCCATCATCCGTGTAGATTAACTTGTTCATTGCGTTTCCGCTGTATGTGAACTCGTCGATGCTCACGCTGCGGTGATACGCCGGTTCGGGATTTTCGACGCCAAGGGATGCCGGATGTTCGCTTGCCTGGACCAGGCGGCGGTCGTGGTACACGGCGTACCATTTTCCCTTGAACTGGGCGATGCCGTGGTGATTGTTGTTGTTGGCGTTGATATTTTTCCCGCCGATATTCGGGTTATCCATGAAGATTCCCTGGTAGGAATAGGGCCCGGTTACCTTGGTCGAAGTCGCATAGGCGATTCTTAAATCGGCGGTACTGTATGTCAGATAGTAGAGGCTTCCGTTCTTGTGGATATAGGATGCTTCCATTGCCCGTGGACCGCCGACTTTCAGTTCAACCTTGGAATTAATGTCGAAGCCTTTCATGTCGCTGTTGAACTTGTATAGGTTGAAAATATTGTTGTTGCCGTCTGCGGCGGGTCGTGTTTTCGAGTTGCCTCCACCGAATGTAAAGTAGCCCGAGCCGTCGTCGTCGAAGAAAATCGCCGGGTCGAAGCACCAGGCGATGCCATCGCAGTCGGCAAGCCCGCCGCCCCAGTTGTTGATCAGTTTCTTGTTTCCGGGAATGGGGTTTTCGTAGGGACCGTCGATGTTCTTGGACGCAACAAGTCCGACACCGCCGCCACCGCCGTCCGGGTAAACGATATAGAAGGTTTCGCCTTGAATGGCGATTCCAGAAGCCCAGATGTCGTTGATGTTGTCGTATTCCCGCTTTGCTTCGAAGATGATTCCGTGGTCTGTCCAGTTTTTCATGTCGCGGCTGCTGAATGCGTAGAGCGATTTTATCGTATAACCGTCCGCTCCGGCGGGATCATCGGAATCGGTCAGGATATAAAAGACGGAATCCGATGCCGCTGCCGACGGGTCGGCGAGATAGTGATAATTACTGATGGGATTGTCGGCGAAAGCTCCGGCGAAGAGGACGCCCAACGAAAAGACGGTCAGTTGAAAATTTTGCATCGGCATGGAACACTCCTTGTCGTTAAAGCTATTTTCCCCGTTTTCGGAAAATCGCTTAGCCCAAAAATTCTCATGGACGTTTTATCCACGGTTCGGAAAAATTATTCCGGAAAGTCCACGCCGTAAAAAACGACGTCGTCAATCCAGAATTCCCCGCTGCTTCCGAAAATGGAGATGTTCGTGAGATGGTCCTTGACGGCTTCCCACCCGATATTTCCGCCGATGCTGTCCGCCGGCAACAATGTTCCGGGTGTTACCGTATAACGGGTCCACGACGAATCGATTGCGAAATGTTTCCACGCTTTGCCGCTTTCGTAAGAGGCGGAGCTATCCGCAATGACATCAAATGAAAAGGAAATGGTTCCTTGGACATTTCCCTTGGCGAGGAATGTGACCGAATCCAGTTCGCTCATGTCGATAGCGCATCCCAGAAAACGACCCATTAGCGACCAGTTTGCCACGGAATCGTTTTGCGAGACAAAGTGGGCGGATTTTCCGTTCGGGCTTTCGGTGCTGTCTAGCTCAATTTTTGCCGTCGAATATTTTGACGTGGAGCTGTACCAGTTTGCGATGCCGTTTTCAAAATCTTCGAATAAAGTGGCGCGGGTCGCAGTATCTCGCAGAACGACTGCCCTTTCTCCGGAGGATACGTCAAGATTCCCTTCGGCAAGCGGAACGATTTGTGAATCCGCAGCGTAAATGGCGACCCATTCCAGATCGCCGCGAGGCAGGGAAGGAAATTCGAAATGTCCGCTGGAATCGACCTGGACCGCGTAATCGGTTCCAGGAAACAGAATCCATACGGGCGCTTTTTCGGTCTGGAATGTCCCGGAAACTTTTGACGGCGTGTCGGTGGAAACGAAAATTTCGAGGTTTGAATCCGGCGAGACTTTAGGCACGCTGAATTTTTGGATTCCTTTTCGGAGCGTATCCGCAGACAGGCTTTGCGCTTCGACGGTGTAATCG
>JBNMGX010000172.1:0-4851 GCA_050872465.1 Hallerella sp. | reverse complement strand
TTTTGCTGTTGCAATCATGGCTTTACTCCGATAACGTTCCTTCTAAATATACCTTTTTACACGCTCAAAAAGCAACCCCATTCCAAGTTGGAATAGCCTTTCCTCTTTACTTATTGGCCCGAAATCGCCATTTTTGGCGCAAAATCGCATTTTCTTGTAAATTCTCCGTGCGTTTTTCCCGTATTTATGTTAAAGAGTAAAAGAGTTTTTGCTCTTGTTCTCTGGATGAAATATCGATAATTTCCTTGAACGAGGACGAGGCGAATTACTATCCAAAGCAATCAAAGAAAGACTTGGCGGCAATAGAAGATGAAATTATCAATTCTGGTTACTATCCGCTAAACATTCAAGGCAACAAGCAAACTTCTAAAGAACTACGAAAAAAATTGGGCGATATGCGGAAACTGATTTGTTCAGTTCCTTAACACCACGGAGGAGTCTATGCAAAAAGAAGCAGGTCTTAAAACAACACTATTTTCCCTGGCGTTGTCATTCTTGTGCTCATTGTCATTTGCGGATGTTTTAACAGACCCTAGAGACGGGAATAAATACGAAACTTATCGATTCTGTTCAAACAACTGGATGATTCAAGAATTGAAATTTCTTCCGCAAAAGCCTGGTTGTAAAAGTTATCCCATAGATGACAAAATAAAAAACGGCGGTCAAAAATACGATGTTTTTTCAGCAAAAAATTGTTCCTTATGTCCGAATGGATGGCATATTCCCACGGAACTTGACGTTGAACGATTGTCTAAATGTGAGAAAGAGCGTGCTGTATGGGATAAGGCTAATCCAACATATAATGGCAGTGGTCATATAAAATATTATCTGGATTACAACGAAGAACATTCATTCGGATATTTTTTCATGAATGATAGAGGTTTCGGATATGATGAACGCGGTAATCGCTATCCAGAAGCTATTCGATGTGTTCAAGATGATAATAAGAAAATATCCTTTACAGAAGGGACATATACGGACAAAAGAGATGGAAAGAAATACAAAACTATAACAGTTGGAGGAAAAACATGGTTTGCACAAAACCTTGATTTTTGGACAGATGATTCTTTCTGTGCAGGTAAAGTCAAGTATGGAGCTTATCAAGACCGAACAACGATTTTAGAGGAGTATCCGGCCAATGAATTTGTAAGTCATAGTATGGGGTTCACCCGATTGTAGAAAGCCTTTTTCAAAAGATTATTATGATGAAGAAAAAATTGGTGAAAAAAAAGTGAAAAAGAAATTGGGCAAACTAACCATCGAAAAAGATGAACCTGTTTACAAAAAGGTAAAAAAGAAATATCGTTATGAACCTGATCTTGGTGATCAGATCTACGGAAGATATTATAGTAGAGAAGAGGCCGTTAAAGTGTGTCCTGCAGGCTGGCATTTGTCAACAAGACAAGATTGGTTTGATCTAAGAGAATCCGCTGGAAACATCGATTTAGAAAGTCCTAAATTTCGTTATGGTAGTAGAGATCATATTGATTTTTCAGCTTTGCCATTGGGATATATCGGAGAGCGGGTAATTGGAAATGGCGAAGCTAGGGAGCCGGCTCTTGAAAGAAAGTTAAATTCCGAATATGTTATAGTTAGAGATTATTATACTGTTTTTTGGAGAAGTCTCGATGGTGATATCGGTCCTTTTGTCATAGGTAACGCTTTCGATCGTGGCAGCAATGAGCAAAGATTGTATGCACATATCTACGAGAACAAAAAATTTTCGCACCGGTTCGGTGCGTAAAAAACGACTGAATGAATTAACAAACTTATCTTCAAAAATAGGAGCTTTCCCGTGTCTCAAAATCTCAACAAAGAATCATCCAACGGTCCTCTGACAGAGGAAGAATGGCTAAAATTTTACAGATTGATGGATAGTCTCGAAAAGAAAACTGCGTTTGGAGAAAATCTTTCCAAGGAAGAAGCTGATTTCTTCGAGAAATACCAAAGTGTTTATAAACTTCACATGGAATTGGGCAAGCATGTCCAAGAAATCAATGCACTTGCAGACAAGGCTTCTAAAGAAATTGAAAAAATCAACAAGAATCTTTAATAAGTCCACAAAAAATATCCAGCTGTATTCGCGTTAGGGATAGTGACCCCTTGGGGCGAAGACTTGCGGGCGGTTTCGTCTTGATGTTTTCGGGAGCAAGGCTTCGTTTTAGGAGGCGAGTAATGAGCGAAGCGAAGGTGGTCGCCCCTAAAATATAGCCCGACCGCACATATATGTGCGGGAACGCCCAAAGAAGAATTTTCCCGCACGGTGCCTCTGGTCTCCAAGGTTTGTAACACGCCCGTGAGCCGTAGGCGACTCGTCTTAACGAGTCGTCGGAGGCGACCTTTGACCACTTAGCACTTTAGTGCTTATGTGGGCATGGCGACCTTTAGGTGGGAGTGAGGCTAAAAGCCGAACGGTCTCCACAGGCGCGCCTTGTGACGCGCCTGATGCTCGGCGAAAGGCTCGAAGACCTGAAGCTAAAGGAAAAGAGGTTCAAGCACCACGGCGTGAAGGAGGCGGTTTTCCCGTTCGACAAGTTCCCGCATGTGGATCCGGTTCTCGGACCTGAAATGCGCTCGACGGGCGAGGTCCTCGGGCTTTCCGACAACTACGCTTTGGCCTACTACAAGGCGGAAGAGGCGGCGGGATCCGTTTTGCCTTCGGGAGGTTCCGTCCTGATAAGCCTTTCGGACAAGGTTAATTTGTGTGAACAGGCGATAGAAGTGGGCCGCGAATTCGAGAAGCTCGGGTTCAGGATTCTCGCGACAGAAGGCACTGCGAAGTTTTACGAAGCTGCGGGAGTCCGCTGCGAAACGGTGAACAAGATCGCTGAGGGCTGCCCGAACGTTCTTGACGTTATCTTGAACGGCCAGGTTTCGCTCGTCATCAATACGCCGTGGGCCCGCCGTGACGCTATCCAGGACGAAAGTGCGATTCGCAAGGCCGCCATCAAGAGTGTGCAAGGTGAGTGTCGCACAAAAATGCTCGCATTTTTGTATGACCGAACCGAAGCCACGGACGCGAAGCGTCAACTACAAGGTTCCCTACATCACGACGCTTGCCGCCGCGAACATGACGGTGAAGGGCATCGCCGCTGCGCGGAACGGTCACGGCGAAGTGAAGAGCCTGCAGGAATATCATGCAAGCATTGAAGAAGTGTAGTTGATGGATGTCATCCCCGCGAAGGCGGGGAGCAATCGTCGCAAATTCGCTGCTGTCATTCCCGCCTCCGAGCGGGAATCTCCTGTCACCCTGTAGCGAAGCGATAGGGGCAAAGCATAAAGACCGTAGCAATGAAACGCCGCGGTCTTTTTTATGCATGGAGGGGAAAGCGAGACTCTAGAATTATCGAAAATTGCCAAAAATCGGCATTTTTAGGATTTTTTTTGTTCCGTTTTTTTTTGTCCGTTTTTCAAAAATAAAGATATATTTAGAATATATGTTGGGATTTGACGAGGTGTTTTTATGGCTTATCCGGTAGCAGAAGTGTGGACCGTTTCGGGGAACTTGAATAAGGGTAGTGTCGCTTTTAGCGAGGGAAAAGTCTATGCCTACAATTACAAGAACGGAAAATTTCGCCAAATCGCCGAAACCGACATATCTGCCGACGGATCCTTTGCGCTGACTTTTTCTAGATGGAATTTTCAGGAGGGTGACGAAACCCTGGAATATCCGACGCTTCAAATCCGTGTCTATGACTACCAGGGAAACCTTCTCTGGACATCAGGCACCTACAATCAGCCCGATTCGGCATTGAACATCGGTACGATTGATATTCTAAAACCAGCGGGGCAAAACGGCGATTGTTCAGTATTTGGCACTGTTAAAAACGAACAGGGCAATACCCTTTCCGGTTTGAAAGTTATTGCCTATTGTTTGCATTTTGAAGAAACTGTTGCCGCTACCGGCATAACCAGACGATTCAAAAAGATCGAACTGGGAACAATCGAAACGGATACTGACGGCAAATACGAAATCCGCTACAATTCTACGTTGCTCCCTATAGGACTCCTGCTAGATTCTAAAGAAGATTACGGCAAGGACAAAGTGTCACTCTATGCGGAGGTCTTTGAACTAATCAATGGTTCCTACAGATCGCTCTCCATAGAACATCTTGTATTCAACGGAAAGACCGACCAAGAAATAAATTTCGTTCTAAAGAGCCAACAAAAAACGTTCCGATGTGAATTTGAAAAACTGGATGACTTGCTGGAAATCTATCACGAGGCGGTATTCGCGGAATATGGTGGTTCCAGTTTGACAGAGAAAACTGCGTCCATCACGACATTCCTGAAATCGAACACGGCTTTCCCATTAGTGGCAGGACGCGAGCGTCTGACCGAATCCTCAGTCCACGCCTATTTCGTAGCCTACGGACTTTACTATCAACTTCTGAACAGATACAACACGGCAAATACCACCGAAAAATACGAAGCACTTCAAGAAAACGAAGAAAAAAGATACTGGTGCGAAGTGTTCTTCGCCTTGGCTCTCCGCGAAGATATCTCGACACTATATCAAATCACAAAGCAGAAACCGACCACGTTGCAAAAGACCTTGTTTGGGGCGGCATCGGATGGCCTCATCTGCGTCGATACGAACAAGTTCCTGGAACTCTGGCAACAGTTATTAAGCGAGGGTGTCTCTGCCGATGATGCGGAAAATGAGGATTCCTCTCTTTCCATCAACCAACTGTTGTTTTTGTATCTGACGGGAGATTTGCCTATTGTAGAAAGTAATCCTCCCCGTTATTATTCCGAAATTTCAAAAGATAGTTTTTCTGATCCTCTTTTTGCAAAATTGCTCGATGCCTATTTCCATGTGGGAGGGAGGACCGATGCCTTGATAAGGGT
>JBNMGX010000171.1:0-4854 GCA_050872465.1 Hallerella sp. | reverse complement strand
GATATGGATGTAATGTTCAAACAAATCGTCGCTCGGCGTTTTAAAACAGAGGAGCAGCGACTGAACAGAACGATAAGCGTACATTCCGGGAATCATCGGAAGCAGCGCCGGGAAAGCGAGCATTTCGCACGGGCATTTCCAGATTCTCCTAAACAGAATCGCCGCACATCCAATCGCAAGTCCCGCGACAAGGCTCGCCCAGATAATATGGATTCCGAACAAATTCATCAGGACAAATCGCGTCACATGGCCAATCGCCGCCACGATTCCGCATCCGGCAAAAATCCTTTTCGGGACATTGCTGATGCTGCCAAAACCTATCGCGGCAATCGAAGCAAAAATTCCATCTTGAACAAGAGTAAATAAAAGCATATCAGAAGAAATGAAGATTTGTGGAAAGCAGCCCGAGGCTAAATCCAATGGACAGGCAAATCGTTAGTATTGTCGCATTGAACGCATGGCGGATACAGCTCAAGAAAGCACCGTTCAACAGATCGCTCAGCGCATTGATATAGGGAATGCCCGGAACAAGGTAAAGGATGCTGGTCGCAAGCGCAATATCGGGAGTGTCGCCCAATTGGAACGCATAGCCCGCGCACCCGATGACGGTTGAAACAAAGGCTGAAAAAATCGTCGCAAGGCGCATATCGATTTGAAACTTTCCATGCAAGGCGTTTTTCAGGTAAAAGCCGCAAACCGTCGCCACAAAAACGATTCCCATCGAAATCCAGTCCCCGTTAAAAAGTCTGCAGAACGAAGCGTTTGCAAATCCCGTCAAGACGAGAACCAAATTGGGAGAGAGCCTTTTTTCCCGCAAAATTTCCTGATACTTATTCCAAAAAGTTTCAGGCGAATACATCTCTTTTAGCGTTTCCTTCGCCAAACGATGCAACAGGATAATCCGATGAAAATCCAGGGGATTCGGGAGCAACTTTTGGGTAATCGTATAATGCTCGGAAAGTTTTTTGCCGGAAATGCTCAGCTGAACATGTTTCGGAAACCCGATGATTTCCGCAGAAATTCCAAATCGCGCACAAAGATATCGAACACTCGACTCCGAAAGCGAGCTGGTCGCCCCCGCAGATGCAAGCGACGCGGCAAATACCGCAACCATCTTTTCTTCGCAAAGCAATTTTCCATCATCATCTTTCAAGGAATCCGCCGCACGGCAAACATCCGCCTTTTGATTCCGAGAAACCAACATCCGGCAAAACAAGGCAAAAACTATCGTCACAAACAAACTAACGACGATTAGAATTCTCGCATATCCCGAATAAATGCTCGCGATGTCGATTCCGATTCCCATGAAAAACCTTTACGCTATTCCTGGATGCAGCGAACAGAAGCGGAGATTGTCTTATTGAAATGTTCCGCAACGATTTCATCGCCATCGACACGGATTACATAGGCTCGTATTCCATCGTATTCGTCGCTGGTCCAAAAGCGCGCAGCCTTTCCTTCATCGACATAATAATCTTCATAGTAACGGAATCCCGCATTGACCGTTTCCAACTTTTCAAATTCCCCGTATTGCAGGAGTTCTTCGAATTCTGCCCTTGTCGGAATGCGCCACCCCGAAGGACACGCCTTCTTGGAAGATTCCCAGTTGTAAAGACGTCCATAATTTTCACACATCTTGAAATCGTTCTGGTAGCAGTAGCTGAAATCCGTAAAGAAGTGGGAATTTTCCGCCATCCAGTTCTTTCCTAAAATCGAAACAGTGCGATAGTTTTTTTCCGAACAACGCAACACCTGGTTTTCTTCGTCAAACTTGCATTGGTGAGCATCATCACAAGCGGCAAGAAGCATTGCAAGAATCGCTAAAAGAAAAAACTTTTTCATGGAAAACTCCTATCTATTGTATTTTCCGACGCTAAAGATAGAAGCCCCCTTGTTTTTCGACTAATACTTTATTTTTCGTGAATCTATCATTTTCGCATATAAAATCATCAAAAATGATAAATTCATCATTTACATCTATAAATCAGCTTGATTTTCGACGGCGACATTTAATATAATGCGTCAAGAAACGATAAAACGCTTCCGTATTTGTATTGTCCTGTTTATTTCTCCGCAAAGAAATGACGATATCGCGTTTAAAATTCGCATCGGTGATCTCAAGAAGCCGAATTTTCTTGTGATCCATTTTTCCCCAGGAAATCTCGGGCCAAAAGCCGACGCCGATTCCCGCAGCTATCGCTTCCTTGACTGCCAAAACGTTATCGCTTTCAAAAGTTACGTTCGTTTTAAAGCCGATGCTTTCGCAAAGTTCATTGCAAATTTTTCGGTATTGCTTAGAGCCGTAAAGCCCGATAAACTTTTCCTTGACATCAAACAGGGATACTTGATTCTGCTTCTTATATTGCGCAGTATTGGGAACCGCCAAAAAAATCTTTTCCGAAGAAATAAACGTATCGTCACTTTCGATACTGTCGAGTTCCGGTTTATAGGCCGCATAGGTCCGCACGCAAATGTCAAATATTTTCGTTTCTTCGTTCTGGATCAAATCGATATTCAAGTCATGATTATTTTGTTTGTACTCGATAATCGCTTGGGTAATCAGAGTCGAAGCGGCAAGGACGTTTAACGTGACATTGTTGTTTTGCTTATCCGCGCTATCGCGCAAGAGTTGCGGAAGCGCCATCAGTTCTTCATAGACCGGACGAAGTTTCTCATAAAAAAAACGACCGTTTTCCGTGAGCCTGATATTTCGCCCCTGGTTCTTGAACAAAGAAATTCCCAGTTCGTCTTCCAGCTTATGAATCGATTGGGTCAAGGCAGGCTGGACAATACACAGGTTCCTAGCGCTTTGCGTCATATGCTCGGTCCGGGCGACTTCCAGAAAATATCTTAGTTGTGTGAGTTCCATAATCCAATTATAAATTTTTATCGTTCCATCATCACGGTGAGCAATTAAATTTTTCTCATCCAATCACTAAAAATGATAAATTCAATAGATGAAAATTATTAGTCAAAAGAAAAAGAGCGTTCTATCTTTTATTTATCTAAATGGAGTTCTATTTATGAATTTTCGCATTCTGTCAATCCTCGCCATGACCATTTCAGCAACGCTTTTCACCGCTTGCGAAAAATCCTACACCTGCCAATACGACGAAAACAAGCAGACTCTCGCCTGCGTGGAAAAAACATACAAGACGGTCAAAATCGGCGAAAAGACTTGGCTTGCGGAAAACCTGAACCGAATCGATATCGCCGGAGCATCGAACTTCTGCTACAACGATGACATCCAAAAATGCAAGCAGTACGGAAGCCTCTATCCATACAAAGCGGCAGTGCGCATCTGCCCGGACGGTTGGACACTCCCCTCGCAAAAGGATTTTGAAGAAGCCGTTCAAGCAACCGAAAGACTCGCCATCCAAAAGGCCGGTTTCCGCTACTACGACGGAAAATCCGCCGACGAAGGCATCAGCGCGAGCTTTTGGACATCCGACAGTTTCGACGATTCCCGCGCCGTCATGGTCCGCGTTGCAGAAAGCTTCGCCTACGAGCATTTCAATAAGAACATCGCGGCAAGCGTCCGCTGCGTGAAAAAGTAAATTTCGCAGCGAAGTCAATTTCACCCCAGAACCCGGAACCAATATGCAATGGCTCATTGATCTCTTCACAAAGCCTTCGGTCGCCGAACAAGTTATCGTTTTATCCGTCACGGCGGCCCTCGGCCTGATGCTCGGTAAAATCAAAGTCAAGGGAATCAGCCTCGGCGGCGCCGGTGCGCTTTTCGTCGGCATTATCCTAGGCCATTTGGGGCTTCGCATCGATCCGAGCGTTCTCCACTTTATCCAGGAGTTCGGTCTGATTTTGTTCGTCTATACCATCGGAATGCAGGTCGGGCCGGGATTCATCGATTCCATTCGGCGTCATGGACTTGTCCTGAACATTCTCGCGACAAGTATTGTTCTCATGGGCGTTATCGTCACGCTCTGCATCTACTTCCTGACAGACCTGCACAATAATGTTCCCGTGTTAATCGGAATGCTCTGCGGAGCCGTCACCAACACGCCATCGCTCGGAGCGGCCAATTCCGCCCTTGCAGCAACCGGCATGGATACGTCCCTCACCGGCATCGGTTACGCAGTCGCCTATCCGTTCGGCGTTATCGGCATCATTCTGGTGATGATTCTCATCCGGGTAATCTTTAGACAAAACCCGGCAAAATCCAGCGACGACTATGCGGCGGAAATCGCAGCGACCCGCTCGGAAATCGTTTCCACGAGTCTTCTCGTCGAGAATAAGAACCTTTTCGGAATTCCCATCAAGGAAATCCCCAACCTGGTTTCTAGCGGAGTCATCATCACGCGTCTTCTGCGCGGAGAAAACATTTTCACGCCAAACGGAAAGACCGTCATCGAAGAAGGCGACAAAGTCCATATCGTGGGGATGCCCGAAGCGGTCCGCACCATGGAAAAAGTCATCGGTTCCAAGCTTAGCGCGCCAATCACAAAAGTCGCCTCCAAGCTCGAAACCCGCAGCATCCTGGTGACCAACAAGAAAATACTCGGCAAGACAATCGGATCGCTTGGATTTCCCGAACGTTACGGAGTCACCGTGAGCCGTGTCGTACGCGGAGAGTTCAAGTTTACCGGGCGTCTGGACCTGCGGATTAAATTTGCGGACAAGCTCCTTGTCGTCGGTCCGACAGAAGGAATCGATGCCGTTGCCAAGGAATTGGGAGATTCGCTCAAGGCGCTGAACCATCCCGAAATTCTTCCCGCGTTTCTCGGAATCTTTATCGGCGTCATCGTCGGATCGATTCCCATCGCCATTCCCGGAATGCCGATGCCGCTTAAGCTTGGACTTGCCGGCGGACCACTAATCGTCGCCATCCTTCTCTCG
>JBNMGX010000170.1:0-4876 GCA_050872465.1 Hallerella sp. | reverse complement strand
GTTTGCAAAGGGATGCGTAATGAGCTGGTAAGAACCATCTTCTTGTTGATTGTAAAGACCGTTCATATTCCACGTCGCGCCTTCGAGGCATTCTTCCGTGACGCCTTTCGCGCATTTTTCGGCAAGGGATGCATCGCTTGAGCTAGAAGATGACGACGAACATGCGGAGAACAGCATTCCCGCAACAGTGATTCCGACAAGGGCAAAGGATTTTTTCATAAGATTTCCTCTTAGTTTTTTCAAAATATATATAAAAAGCCTCCCGAAAGGGGAGGCTTCGAAAAGTTTTCAGAAACCGTTAGCGACGACGGCGCTTGTTGTTCTTTTTCTTGTCGTCGCTTGCCGACGAAGACGACTTGGGTTCGGCAACCGGCGCGCCTCCGCGGATATCTTTCATCTTGAAGTTCACGTTGATTTCCGCCGTTTCGACTTTGGACGAGGCGCCTTCCTTATCGGTCAGCTTGAAGCCGAATTCATCGAGCCCATAGAATCCCTTGTTCGGCGTATAGACAAAGGAGCCGTCCTTTTCGTTGATGACTACCTTGCCGTTTTGCGGGCGACGGACAAGCGAGACTCTCGCATCAAGCTTTCCGTCCGGATCGAAGGCTCCGTTCAAAAGACCGTCCTTGGCGTTCACCTTGAGCGCTTCGCCTTCACGCGTCTGGTAAGACTGGGATATCGCAACCGGCGGGTCGTTCACGGGGATAATCGTGAACTTGGCGGAGGTTTGGGCGGAAGCGCCTTCCGGGTCCGTCACCTTGAACGTAATCGTTTCCGCAGGGCCGTTCCAGTTTTCGCGCGGCTGCTTGATCGTGACGATGTTTCGAGCCTTGTCGTGTTCCACGAGCAGCTGCTTGTTGCCCGTGATGGTCCACTTCAGTTCGCTGAAACTGTTGTCGCGGTCGCGCACATACTGGTCGAGCTTGAGCGTCGCGAGAACGCCTCCGTTCGCATCTTCCTTCATCGTGACATCGCGAATCGGGCGGATTTCCGGGACTGCGTTCACATGCTTCACTTCGAAGTTCACGGTCGTTTTGGCTGTCGCTCCGGCAGGATCCTTGACGATAAACGTAATCGCTTCCTTGCCGAACCAATCGACGCGGCTCGGACGGACAATCGCTTCACGTCCGCCGGTGATCATCACTTCGAGGTGGCGGTTGCCGGTTACGGACCAGCGCAGTTCGTGCGGCTTGTTGTCCGGATCGGTCACAAACTGGTCGAGCTTGATGGGCTTGAACTTGGTACCTTCATTCGTCACCATGTCCGGAATCTTCTTCAGGACGGGCGGATCGTTTACCGGCGTGACGATGAAGTTTACGTCGATCGAAGCCTTTTCTCCCGAAGGATCGTAGGCGTTCACCGTAATCTTGTCTTTGCCGTTCCAGTATTTGTTCGGAATCGTCACCGTCAGGACACCGGCGTCGGAGAGGTCGTAGGCGAGCGGATGCTTCACCGTAGGACGCTTCGCCTTGCCCATGCGACCGCGCTTGTCCTTTTTCGCCAGTTCACCGTCATCGAGCGTCCAGCGCATTTCCGAAGGCTTGTTGTCCGGATCGACGATAAACTTCGAGAAGTCGATCGGCTGGAACTCTTCCTTTTCCTTGATCTGCTGGACCGGGACCTTGTTGAAGCGAGGCGGATCGTTCACCGGAGTGACGGTGAATGTCACCTTTGCGCTTGCGCTTGCCCCAGCCGGATCGGAAACGGTGAGAACTAACGTTTCGGTACCGTTCCAGTATTCGTTCGGGGTGGCGACGCTCATACGGGAGCCGCGGATTTCGACTTTCAGGTTCTTGTTGCCGGAGACTTTCCACTTCAGCTCGTTCGGGCGGTTGTCCGGGTCGCTGACATAACGGGAAAGGTCAATCGGTTCGAAGCGTTCCTTTTCCTTGATCTTTTGGTTCGGAATCGCCTTGATAACCGGCGGATCGTTCACCGGAGTGACTTCAAAGAGAACCTGCTGGGTCGCCTTGCCGCCTTCCGGATCCGTCACGGTCAGGGTGATTTTTTCGGCACCGTTCCAATACTTGTCGGGTGTCGTCACCACGAGCTGCTTTTTCGCGTTGATCGAAGCCTTGAGACTGCGAGGCTGGGAAACATCAAACGAAAGTGCTGATTTCGGATGATCCGGATCGCTTACGAGGGCGAGGAGATCGATCGGGGCGAAATGCTCCTTTTCCTTGATCTTTTGCGTTGGAATCGTCTTCATCACCGGCGGATCGTTCACGGAAACAACTTCGAAATTGACGCTGCGCGAATCCTTGGCTCCTTCCGGGTCCGTCACCGTAAAGACGATGGTCCGCTTTCCGTTCCAATACTTGTTCGGAATGTTCAGGTGGGCGACATGCTTGTCGTCGATCGTGACTGTCAAGTCATTTTCCGGCTTCGGCTCTTCGGCCTTCGGGGCTTCTTTCTGCTTGGACTTCTTGCCCTTCTTCGCCTTCGCCTTTGTCGGCGCCGGGGCTGGAGCGGAAGCCTTCTTTACAACAGCTGTCCAGGTGAGCTGGTTATTCCGGTGGTCGGCGTCGTGCACGTAGCTGTCGAGCGGAATATCCTTGAACGTCTGCTTTTCCTTGATGGTCTGGCCCGGGATGTCCTTCATGACAGGAGGATCGTTCACCGAGGTAATCTCATAGACAACCGTCGTTGTCGCAGAGGCTCCCTTCGGATCCTTGACCGTCAGGGTCATCGTATCGGGCTTGCACCAGAAATACTTGTTCGGGGCGGAAATGACGAGCTTTCTCGCCGAGGTGATTTCCGCCTTCAGGTACTTGTTGCCGGAAACGGTCCACTTCATCTCGGAAGGCTTGTTGTCCGGATCCTTGACGTAATCGTCAAGCGAAACCGCCTTGAACGTCTCCTTTTCCTTGATTTTCTGGTTCGGAATCTTCGAGATGACGGGCGGGTCGTTCACTTCGGTCACGACAAAGTCCATCTTGTGCGAAGCTTTGCCGCCTTCCGGGTCCGTCACTGTAAAGGTGATGGTTTCCTTGCCGTGCCACTGGGAGCTTGGAACCTTGACCTGGACGGTATTGTCCTTGTTCAGGGCGACTTGCAGCTGGCGGTTGCCGGAGAAGCTCCACTTGAGAAGTTTCGACGGATGGTCGGGGTCGGTCGCAAGAGTCGAGAGGTCGATGGTCTTGAACTTTCCGCCTTCGCGAATGGTTTCGCCGGTCGGAGCCTTGTCCGAAATCACGGGCAGGTCGTTGATCGAGCGAACGGTGAATAGGGCGGTCGAAGTCGCCGAAGCTCCTTCCGGGCCCGTCGCCGTAAAGGAAATCTTCGCGGCTCCGTTCCAGTATTTGTCCGGGATGACGATTCGCGCGTTGTGGGAATTGTCGATTTCGACCGTAAGGCCGCTCTTGCTCGCCGAAGCGGTTTCTTCGGAAGCAACCTTCTTTCCTTTCTTGCCTTTCGCCTTTGCCGGAGCAGGCTTTGCGGAAGCGTCGGAAATCTTGAAGCTCCACTGGAGATCGGTCTTCTTGTGGTCCGGATCCTGGATCAGGTCGTCGAGCTTGATGACGGCGAACTGTTGTTTTTCGTCAATTGTCTGGTCCTTGATTTCACGGACAAAGACCGGCGGATCGTTTACGGAAATCACTTCGAAATTCACCGTGCGGGAATCCTTCGCACCTTCCGGGTCCACGACGGTAAACGTAACGGTTTCCTTGCCGTACCAATACTTGTTCGGGGCTGTAATCGTCACCTTGCGGTCTGCGGTCATGGCGAACTTTAAGCTCTTGTTGCCCGTGATGGTCCACTTGAGCTTGCCATTCGGATGGTCGAGATCGCTTACGTAATTGTCGAGTTCAATCGGCTTGAATTCCTGCTTTTCCTTGATGGTCTGGCTCGGAATGTCCTTCATCACCGGCGGATCGTTTACGGATTTCGCTGTAAACTGGACCGTCTGGCGAGCGGAAGCCCCTGCCGGGTCGGAGACGGCGAATGTCACCTTTTCCGTACCGTTCCAAAGCTTGTTCGGCGTCTTGATTGTCGCAATGCCTTCCTTGGAAATCGCAATTTTCAGATCCTTGTTGCCCGTAATCGTCCACTTGAGCGTTTTGAACGCATCGTCCGGATCGTTTACGAGTTCCGCCAGATTGATATCCTTGAACTCTTCCTTTTCCATGATAATCTGGTCGTTGATCTTTTTCAGGACCGGAGGATCGTTGATCGAACGAACCGTGAAGAGCGCAGACTGGGTTGCCTTGGCGCCTTCCGGGTCGGTCACCGTGAATTCGATGAGGTCCGCACCGTTCCAGTATTTGTTCGGAGTGGTCACCGTCGCAACGAGCGTTTTCGGATCGACGTTTACGGTAAGGCCCGTCTTGTAGCCCTTGGGGGCGCCCGGAGCGGGCTTCACGTTGAACGACCAGGTGAGATCGGAGAGCTTGTGGTCCGGATCCTTGACGATTTCGCCAAGCTTGATCGGAGCGAAAGGCTTCTTCTCGTCAACCGACTGGTTATTGATTTTCTTGACGAATTCCGGAGCGTCGTTTACGGATTCCACTGTGAAGGTCACCTTGCGGGAATCCTTCGCACCTTCCGGGTCTGCGACTTCGAGATTGAACGTTTCGGAGCCATGCCAGTACTTGTTCGGGATGAGCACCGTCAGTACGCGGTTCGGATCGAGCTTGTACTTGAGTTCCTTGTTGCCTGTAATCGTCCACTTGAGCTTGGCGTTCGGATGGTCGAGATCGCTCACGTAATTGTCAAGTTCAATGGCCTTGAATTCCTGCTTTTCCTTGATGGTCTGGCTCGGGATGTCCTTCATCACCGGAGGATCGTTTACGGACTTGACCGTAAAGACGGCGGTCTGCTTGGCGGAAGCGCCTTCCGGGTCCGTCACCGTGAACGTAATGACGTTTGATCCGTT
>JBNMGX010000169.1:0-4890 GCA_050872465.1 Hallerella sp. | reverse complement strand
TTCCCGGCAAACCTTTCCCAAAGGTTCCCCAGCTTGATTTTCTTTTCGGCATCCAGATGGTCGCCCTTGGTTTCGAGCAAGATGATTTTGCCGTTTTTCGTCTTGACGATAAAGTCCGGGTAGTGGTTGATAAATCCGTTGATGCAGAAGTCCTTCCGTTCGCGGTTGCGCGTCCAGAATTCGACATTTTCCAATCCGGCGACAGCGGCGATAACCTCCTCTTCAAAGCCGTTCACCTTTTCTTCGCATTCGTAGAGCGACTTCGGCAGTGGCGAGCCCTTTTCGCCCAGGTTTATTTTATCCGCAAAGCGATACGACGGCTTCAGCGAAATCTTGTCCCGGTTCAAAGCCTTTCCAAATTCGCATTCCACATAGCTTTCCGAAAGCTCGTTAATCTTCTGCTTGATTTTGTTCGCATAAGGAACCTGGGAATTTAGCATCGCGTTCAGGTCGGCATCCGAAAAATCGGACAGCACGCGCTTGATGTATTCCACAATGTCCCTATCCGGAATGGGATACATGTCGCCAATCCAGTCCCGCAAACGTTTCGCGCACAGGTCCCGCTTTCTCTCCAAGTCTTCGATATTCATCAGCCAGTGGATAATCTCCTCCTGCCGCTGCTTATCGACGCTGAAAATCGCCGGCGTAAAATCCCGTTGCGTCTCGTCCAGGTCTATCCGGCGGATTTCCGGTTCCACGCTTTGAAAGTCGATGTTCGTATCCGCATTTTTCAGCGGGAATTTCTTCAAGAGCATGTCCTTTTCGAAAGGCTCGCTGTTCAAGCCGAACAAATCGTTCTTCAGGGAAAAGGCGTAAAAGAATTGCGGCAAGACAACCGCCTGGGCGGCACCTTGAAAACAATCCCTGATGGCGTAGCGTTTCACTTGACTTTTCACCTCGCTCGGCAAAGCCGGAACATTCGCACTCTCGGCGATTTGCCTATCTAGCTTCGAATTTTCCTCCTGCGCCTGCCTCGCGATTTCCGCTATCACGGAGTTTCCATCGTTCGAACTTGAAACGGCAGCGCAAGACGCTTCGCCAGGCTTCCAGAAAATTTCCGAAACGTCAAAACCGTTTCCGTCTGTCCCCGGCGCATGGAAATTTTCGCTTTCTGGCAACGCTTCCCGGAGAACGCTTTGCGGTGCAGCATCCGAAGTCGCTTGCATCGCCGAATCGACATCTTCACTCTCCCCGAAATTTTCCACCCGGCGATAATCGTTCCGGCTGAATCCCGCGCGGTTCAATCCCCTGACGATGCTGTCCAGGGTTTCGCCAAACTTCGCCGAAGCCGTAAACACGTAGCTCATGTTGAGCATCGGATTTTCGTTCTTGCGGGCATTCGGCAAGCGCAGGACCCGCCCGAGAATCTGTTCCACATCGACGCTCGAGCTGCGGTCGGCAAGGCTCGCGAGGATGTAGGCGAAAGGACAGTCCCAGCCTTCCTTCAAGGCGTTCACCGTGACGATGTAGCGCACCGGGCAATCGGGCGACATCAAATCCACGCCGAGCAACTCGTTCCTGTCGGCGGTCTTTATCCGAATCTCTTCCTCGGGAATCTTCAGCTGCAGAAGCATCGACTTCACCTTTTCGAACGTTGCGTTGTCGTCCTTCGTCTTCGGCTCCGCCTGGAACAGCACAATCGGCCGGATATATGGAGCGCCTTTTTTTCGAGCCGCTTCCGCCGACGCTTCGAGGCGTGCGCGCAATTCCAGCGCCGACCCGACGACATCTTCCTTCTTGTGGTGGTTGTACACGATAACCGGAAGCTTCACCATGTTTTCCTTTTTAAGTTCCAGCGCCGAGGTAAAGCTGATGATGTTGCTGTTCCCGCGAGGCGTCGCCGTCAAATCCAGGATAAAGCTCGGGTTCAAGTTTTTTAACATCTCGACACTCAGTTCGCTTTCGGCGTTGTGGCTTTCATCGACGATGACCACGGGACGCAGCGAACGCAAAACCGACATGACCGAGATTTCTTCGCCGGAAACGCGGCCTTCAAAAGATTGCAGGTTTCCGTTCTCCTCGTAAACCTTGCGATCCTCCTTCTTGCGGGCGCGCAGGCTGTCAAATCCCAGAACGCAGAGCGTGAGGTTTTCGCCCACCGAAGAACGGTCGAAATTCACCCCCTGCAACAGCATCTTCTTGTCGAGAACTTCGACCTTGTTCGCAAAGTCCGCGTTCAGCTACTCGCGATACGGATGCCGCGGGTCGCCGAAATTCCGGAGCGTCTGTTCCAAGATGGAATTCGACGGGACAAGCCACACCACCGTCCTAGGGCGCGACCGCTCGAAAGAGCTAAAGATTGTCCGCAGCGCGTTTGCGGCGATAAAAGTCTTTCCGCCCGCCGTCGGCACCTTGATGCAGACATGCGGCACACCCGGCACGTTGTTCTTATACGGTTCCACCGCCTCGCCGACCGTCGGAACGATAGCCGTTCTCGGATGGTTTTTCCAGAACGTGTCAAAGGCGGTTTTCGTATTGCGGCACCTTTCGAGAATTTCGAGATAGCGCGCGAGATCGTCGATAATCTGCTTCTGGTAGGGCTTTAAAATCATCAGAACTTCCTCACGTCCCTCGGGATTTTCTTGAATGTGATGCCATGCCGGAATAGGAAATCTTTTGACAAAACGCAGTTGTCCGCATAGATAACGTAACGCTCCGCGGCTTTGCCGATGCTCCCCAGAAATTCCGCGTCGAGGGTCGTCACTTCCGCCCTTTTGTAGAACAGATAGTAGGCAGTATTCTCGTGGCAGCCGAGAAAATATTCGTTGCCGTTTTCCCGGGCCGCACAGGCATCGACAAGGGAATTCGTCTCGGTGTAGTAGATGTAGTTGCGGATGTTTTCGACAGGCTGGTTTTCGTTGATGTTCCCGTCGATAAGCATTTCCGGGCCGAGTTCGTAATAGTTGAAGTCTCCGCCGGTTCCCTCGACCGAATTTTTGCCTTCGCCGTAGCCTTTGATGACGCGCCGCACCCGCTCCGCGGTAATGCTCTCCGCATAATCCTCCATTTCGACCAAGATGAACTTGCGGTTTCCGCCGTCGGACTTGTTCAGGTTCAGCACGGCATGGGCGGTCGTGCCGCTGCCCGCAAAGGAATCGAGGATGATGGAATTTTTATTGGTAACGATTGAGAATATAAAAGTCAAAAGTCCTAATGGTTTTGGAAAATCAAAAACTCGCTGATTGAAAATTTCTTTCAACTCATTAGTTCCCAGAGCATTCAAGAAATCCGTGAGCAAAGATTCCGGATATTTTTCAACATAATCCGTAGCGCGCTCTTTCATAAAAACGCGGTCTTTAGAAAAGTACACGCCATTATTTTTAAAACGTTTCATAAAAGTCTCATCTCCCCAACGCCATATCCCCAACGCCATATCCCTTTTTCTCGGTCTATAACATTCATACCCTTGTTCTAAAAATTCTTTGTTTGGTTCTTCATAAACAGGGTCTTTGTTCAAGTCGTAGTCAAAAAGAAGTTTTACATCGTTCGTTTCTTTGTTGTAATAAATAGAATAACCCATTTTACTTCGTTCGGGAAGAGTATCCCCACCCCCTTGCATTTCCAAAGCGCGAATCGAAAAAAAGCCAAGTTCATCTTGCAATTTGAATTTCTTAGTGTTTTCAATTTTAAAAGGCTTAAACCTAAAATGATTTTTTTTGTAACAAATGATATAGTCTGAAATCGAAATCAAGCGACCATCACTTGTGTCATTTTTTGCTCCACTGCTTTGTTTCCGAGCAATCTGCCCCACAAAATTCCCCGACCCGAAAATTTCATCACAAATTAACTTCAGGTTCGCCTGCTCGTTATCGTCGATGCTGATGAAAATCGCGCCGTCTTCGCGGAGCAGTCTGTGCAAAAGCTTCAGCCGCGGATACATCATGCACAGCCACTTGTCGTGACGGGTCAAGTCCTCCGCCTCTTTCCCGACCACCTGCCCGAGCCACTTCCGGATCTTCGGACTGTTCACGTTGTCGTTATAGATCCATCCCTCGTTGCCCGTGTTGTAAGGCGGGTCAATGTAGATGCACTTGACGCGTCCCTCGTATTCGGGCAAGAGCGCCTTGAGCGCTTCGAGATTGTCTCCATGGATAATCTTGTTCCCCGACTTTCCCCTTTCGCAGCCAAAGGATTCTATGAGTTCCAAAGTCTTGTAGGGAACTTGCTGGTGGTGGTTTATCACCGCTTCTTTTCCAAGCCAATTCAACGATGGCGCAGGCGACCTCAAAAATCAGATTCCGCCTCACAAAAATCCCACGAAATTCAAAAAGAAAAGCGTGGAACCGCAAGGCTTGTCCGTTCTGAGGGTTAGCACTCCCTTTTTACTTAACAAGCACAAACGACCCACGCACATTGTGCGCGAGCGCTTGCCTCGTTCTCAAGTAAAAGGTTGAAAGTGCTAATTTCAGAACAGAGAACAAGAGCAAATACTCTTAAACCAAACGTTTACAGTCTTTACAGATAGTAAACTATGTCGCCACGAAATATAGAATTTCGCCTCATTCCCGAAGCCAGCCCGGCCCATTTCCTTTGGCAAACCGCCCTTTCGAACGCCTTTCCGAGCGTTTATAAAGCAAAAAAGCTTCCCCTCAAGTCATTTGGGACCGTTTTAGATGGTTGAAAGGTCCAGTTCAAACATTTTGGAATCGTTTTTAAACAAAAACCGGAAGAAAGCAATCCATTCCGCGGAATTTTCTCCGTAAAACGCTTCGAATCCTTTCATTTCCAGCCGTTCACAAGGCAAAACGCATCCACCGCAACTACTTTCGAACCGTTTTAATGCATCGAAGCGACCGGTTCAAACGTTTCGAGGCTTTTTATGCGAACGATTTATCTATCTTTGCCGGAAATTCAAAAAAGGAAAACGCCATGGCAATCGCAGACAACACC
>JBNMGX010000168.1:0-4899 GCA_050872465.1 Hallerella sp. | reverse complement strand
GTTGTTAGTCGAAAGAAATCAGGAAACAGAAATCAGTAGTTAAACGGGACAAGGGACGCGGTAAGCGGGATGAGAGTTTCAGGGATTAGGGAGAAGGGAATAGGGATTAGTTGATAGTGGTTAGTGATTAGTTAGGAATTAGAAATGAGGAATGAGGAATTGACGTTTTAGCGAACTGTAAGTCGTCAGGAATCAGTTGTTTGGAGGGACGTGGGACACGCTTTGGGGGATAAGGGACGTCTGAGCGGGCTTTTACTTCCAAGCGGTCATCCTGGAGGAATGGCTATAAATAAGCCACTTAACTGTCATTATCGGGCTCGACCCGATAATCTCTGAAAAGGGATTCCCCGGTCTGCGTCCGCCGCGGCGGACAAGCCGGGGAATGACAGCCTTGTCTGAAAGGAGATTCCCGTGTCGGAGCACGGAGAATGACATTGTAGTGAGCAAAAGGAATGACGACGGCACACAAAAACAGTTCGTTTCGAATTCCCTCATCCCGTGTCCCGCTTAACTTGTCTCGAAAGCTTAAACATTCGCAGCCTAATCCCTAGAAGTTAAATGTCCGCGGTCCTAATTTCTTCACCAGAACTTTCTGGATTTTAAGAATATAGAGCGTGTGAAAATCGCTAGCCGCATAGTTTTCTGAAATCAGGCTCTTGTCGATGAAGCTTTCGGGAGTATAGGCTTCGGCGAAAAGCTTCTTGCAAACAAGCACCATCCTGGATTCTTCAAAATACGGAACGTTTGCCATGTGTGCAACATGGAATCCCGTGTGGGCGATCTTGTCCTCGTCCCTTCCGCTCGCCTTTCCTGCATAGGCGAGTTCTTTCCGATATTTTTTGTCAAAAAAGCAAAGGGAAAGCGTTTCCGAAGAATCGATCAGCGTTTTCGTAAAACGTTGCGGTCGGACGACGATATAGGCGACAGGTTTGTTCCACATCACACCGAGACCTCCCCAGGAAGCGGTCATCATGTTTGTCTTCTGGGAGTTTTCCGCCGTGATGAGCATCCAGTCGTCGCCGATAAGCTTGAACGGGTTGTCCGTAATTTCCTTGGGTGATATTTCGCGAAAGCTTGCCATGGGATTTTCCTAGGAAAGATGTTCTGCCAAGATTTTGAGGCCGATAGCGATAAGGACGATTCCGCCTAGAATCTCCGCGCCTTTGGACGAAATCTGCTTGCCGACCGATTTTCCGAGGTTCGCGCCGATTTCCGTCGCACAAAGGGCTACCGCGCCGATGACAAGGGAGGTCCAGAGAATCTCGTGTCCGACTAGTCCAAAGGAAAGCCCGATGGCCAAAGCGTCAAGGCTTGTCGCGAGGGCTAGCGCTGCAAGCGTCTTTATCCCGAGCCTCTTGGCGAATGTCCTGGATTCTCCGCCTTTAGCCGCTTCCCGGATCATGCGGATTCCGATAAAGCACAACAGGGCAAAGGCTATCCAGTGATCGACGGCTCCGATATAGGATGCGAGAAAAGCCCCGCAAAAGAAACCGGCGAGCGTCATTCCCGTCTGGAAAATGCCAAAAAACATCCCCATCCTGAAAATATCTTTCTGGGAGGTTTCCCGGCGGCAAAGTCCCGCCGAAACGGAGACGGCGAAGCAGTCAATCGCCAAGGCGCAAGCGATTAGAAAAACGCCGATAAAATTCATAAGTTGCGAAATCCACGGAAAAAAGTTAATTTGGAAATAGACAGTCACAATATAGAAAACAGGCGGTCCATGAAACGTTACCGAATAGTTCTTCTGACGGGTGCAAGCTCGGGAATCGGCAAGGAAATCGCGTATGCGATCGCTCCCCAGGCGGAGCGGATCGTCCTTGTCGCCCGGAGAACCGAAAAGATCGAAGAAATCGCAAGGGATCTTTCCCTCCGGTTTGGCGTTTCCGCGTTCGCCCTGCCTGCTGACCTTTCCGTTCCCGGCGAAGCCTCCCGGGTTTTTGAAAAGACCGTCGAACTGGCCGGGGATGCTCCCGACCTTCTCGTAAACGATGCCGGCGTGGGTTTCCAGGGAAGAGCTTCCGAAATCCCGGTCGATATGGAATGTAATATGCTTCGGGTAAATATCGAAAGTCTGCTGGTTCTTTCAAAGCTCGCGCTTCAGGCGATGCAGGGGAAAAGGCGCGGTGTCATCCTGAACGTTTCGAGCATGGCGGGCTTTCAACCGGGACCTTATATGGCTGCGTATTATGCGACGAAAGCCTTTGTCTTGTCCTACAGTGAAGCCTTGGCGGAAGAAGCCCGGAATAGCCGTGTGCGGGTTCTCGTTCTCTGTCCCGGATTTGTCGATACGGAGTTCCATTTTCACGCCGGTTCCCGGAAAGGATCTCTGCGTTGCCTTTTCCGGTCGTCTGCGCAGTCGGTCGCCTGGGAAGCGGTTCGCGCCATTCTCGGTGGAAAGTCTGGAATTGTTGTTCCGGGAAATTTCAACAAAATCCTTTTGTTTGCGGAGCGGTTTCTTTCGCGCCGTCTGGTCGTAAAAGCGATGTCCTGTATTTTACATCGGGGAAAATAATGTCAAACCGTTTCAAGATCGCTTGTCTGTGTGTGGGGCTTGTAACGGTACTTTTTGCCGCGGATGCGTTTCGAATGCCGGAACTTGCCGCCGAGGCGCGAGCCTCTGCCGCGGAACTCTACGATCGCGAATGCTATGCCTGCCACCGCTGGAACAGAAATTTTGCCGGACCCGATATGAAGGGGAACGTCCTCCGCTACGAAGGGCGTCCGAGAGCCCTTTTTGAATATCTCAAGGATCCGCAGCCCATCCATCCCGACAAATATCTCCCGATGGAAATCGGAAAGCTTTCCGACGAAGAGGCTTCCCTGATGGTCGCCTGGCTCTTTTCGCTTGTTTCAGACAGCACGGCAGCGGATCGTCCGCGCTAAATCAAATAATCCCCCAAGAACGCATTTTGTCTCCCAAAGGCGCAAATTTGTCGAAAATTTTTCATTTTTAACAGAAAAATTCCGATTTTTGGAAAATTTTTCTTGTATATTACAAATGGCGCTGAAAAAAGCGCCTTGAAATTCGGAGATTTTATGGCTGAAGATTTACAGAACCTGATTGAACGCATCCAGAAAGAAGCGGTGGACAAGGCCGATGCCCGGTCGTCCGAAATCCTTGCAAAGGCGAACGAGGAAGCTGCTCGCATTCTGGAAAACGCCAAGGCGGAAGCCGCTGCCGTACTTGAAAAGGCGGACAAGGATTCCGTGGCCTATACGGAGCGCAGCGAGCGCGCGATTCAGCAGGCTGCCCGTGATGTCTTGATTTCTGTCGGTCGCCGTGTCGAAAAGATGATCAGCGAAATTCTCTCCCGAGAGGTGGAAAAGAATCTTTCGGAAAATACGATCAAGGAGATGCTCTCACCCTAGCCAAGAACTATTCGACGGATACGGAACTCGTTTTCTCCGAAGCGGACAAGGCGAAACTGTCGTCCTTTGCTGTCGGGGAATTTGCCAAGGCCCTCGGAAAAGGCGTTACGGTGGAAAGCGATTCGGGGATCAAGTTCGGCTTTCGGGTGAAAGTGGAAAACGGCAAGGTCTCCCACGAATTCACTTCCGAGGAGATTGCGGCTTCGCTTTCTTCCGTCGTTCGACCGGAACTCGCCAAGATCGTTTCGGATGCCGCCCAGGGAAAATAGCGGATGAATAACGCTGTCTATATTTCCGCCTCCCTTCCTTTTTTACGCTTTGGAGATACTCCGCCGTTCTCCGTGTCGGAACTCCGAAGCCGCTGCGAAAGCGTCATGAGCGAAGAGGAACTCGCCGCTTTTGACGCTCTTTGGAATGGGGAACCGTGCGATGATCCGTTCGTTTCCGCCTATCGGGACCATGAAACCCAGCTAAAGGATATCCTGGGACACGCTCGCGCTGCTTCCTGGGGACAGGATGTGCGCTTTACGGAGCGTCCGTTTTGCGGCTACGACGTTACGTTTGCCAAGATGGTGTCGGATGCCTATGCGAAGCCGAATCCGCTTGAAAGGGAAGAGGATTTGGACAGGGCGCGTTTCTGGCTCGTCGATCAGTTGGCACCCGAAGAAGGGAGCATGGCGAATCTCTATGCGTTTGCCATCAAGCTCAAGATTTGTGAACGCTGGACAAAAATTTCGCCCGAGGCGGGAAATGCCGCGGTTCTTAAAGTAATTAATGATAACGATCCTGCGGCAATGCAGGAATGACCGGAGGTCTTTTTTCAATGGCTAGTATCGGTAAAATTGTCGGTGTGAACGGAAACCTGATCCGTGTCGCATTTGATGGCGCAGTGGCGCAGAACGAAGTCGGCTTTGCAAAGCTTTCGTCTGGCGTAGAACTGAAATGCGAAGTCATCCGTATTCGCGGAGACTATGCGGAACTCCAGGTCTTTGAAGATACTTCGGGACTTAAAGCGGGCGACGAAGTCCATTTTACAGGCGAACTTCTTTCGGTGGAGCTCGGACCGGGCCTCTTGACGCAGGTGTTTGACGGCTTGCAGAATCCGCTGCCGAACCTGGCTGAGGAATGCGGTTTTTTCCTGCAACGTGGCAAATATCTTCCGGCTCTTCCCCGCGATATCAAGTGGGCGTTTTCTCCGGTAGCGAAAGTCGGCGACAAGGTTTCCGGCGGTGATACTCTCGGAACAGTCCCCGAAGGCATTTTCAAGCACCGCATCATGGTGCCGTTCAAGATTCGCTCCCAGATGACCGTGGAATCGATCGTGTTCTCGTTCACACCGAGGATCTTCAGGACGTTCAATGCCTGACCGGATGTTATGTGATCTATCACTGTACCGTTCCTTATCGGTGCTGCTTTAATCTCTTCGGACATCAGAGCTCACCTCCCATCACGGATGCGAGCAATGCCATCCTTATGGGTATCCCGTTGAAGGCCTGTTCGAAGTATTTCGCATGCTCCGTGGAGTCTACT
>JBNMGX010000167.1:0-5054 GCA_050872465.1 Hallerella sp. | reverse complement strand
TTAGAACTTAGAGAACTCTGTTCGCTTCAAGTTCCCTCGTCCCGTGTTCCGCTAAACTCGTCCCGAGAACTTAAATGTGTGCAGTTCTAAGCTCTAAGATCTCTCAACTAAGTTCTGAATACAGGGCTTGACCCGATAATCTCTGAAAAGGGATTCCCGTGTCTGCGTCCGCCGCGGCGGACAAGCACGGGAATGACATGGGGAATGACATTGTAATGAGCAAGGGAATGACCACGAACAGAAGAAGCTCGCTCCGCAAACCAATTCCTAATCCTTTTTCCAAAAAATTTCTATTGTTGCAAAAGAGGTGACCTATGCTCGTCGAAGAAGAGAAACTCGATCTTTCCCGCGTCAAGACACATCCACGACGCTTGGGTATTCCCCTAAGACGCTGGGGACGCAATCTGATGTCCCAGTGCCCCTTCCATGCGCCCGAAGAATCTTCCCTCTTCTTTTACGATACGCTGGGCTATTGGCGTTACCGTTGCCTGCAATGCGACAACGACGGAGACCTGATCGAATTTCTCATGCGGACCCGCTTCAACGGATTAGACGAAAGCTCGGCGCGCAAGGAAGCCTTGGATTTTTGGGGGGTGGAATTTGAAAACGGCGAAGCGGAACATCACAAGAACAAGGAAATCGGAGGCGAAAAAGTCCGCGTTCTCGAAAGCTTTGTCCGCTATTGCCACTGGGCAGCGACCAAGAGTGAATCCACAGCGGAATTTCTCAAGGCGCGCGGCTGGAGCCTCGGCCAGGCAAAGCTCTACGGCATCGGATATTACAGCGGCGATCCGGAACCTTTTTACAGCTACTGCCTGCTTTCCGGGCTAGAACGTCACGAAGTCAGCTTTTACCTCGACAATCTGGATATTTCCCACGAACCGCGACTCACCATTCCCGCCCGCAATTCCAAAGGTGTCATCCATTCCGTCTATGGACGCATTCTCGATAATGCGGGAACCCCGAATTCAAACGAAGACACTTACATCTCTTA
The DNA here is from genome assembly GCA_050872465.1 of Hallerella sp. Taxonomy (GTDB): domain Bacteria; phylum Fibrobacterota; class Fibrobacteria; order Fibrobacterales; family Fibrobacteraceae; genus Hallerella. Next base: position 4,060 of record JBNMGX010000167.1, on the reverse strand, counting down.
TGCCTCCGGCCCGCTAGACATTCCATTCAACATCCAGCAGGACGTGGAAAATCCGATCGTCGTCGAAGGGCTTTTCGATGCCCTGACTGCGGATCTCGCTGGAATTCCGGGCGTCGTTTCGACGATGTACCAGCCTTTTAGCCGCAGCCACCTTTACAAGCTCAAGGCCTGCGGTGCCGAAAGCATCACCCTGGTTCTTCGCAAGGAACCAAATCGCCGAAACCAGGAACTCCATATCCGCAAGAGCCTCGAACTCGCAGAATCGGAGGGGATGCGCTTTAAGTCCATCATCCTGCCCATCGGGGAAACCGTCGATACGCTGGTCCGCCAAAACGGGGCGGATTTCCTTCTCGAAAAAATTCGGGATACCGAAGAGGACACCATGCGCACGCATCGCAAGTCCGTACTTCTCCAAGACATCCGCGAGAACTTCGCCTCCGCAATGACACGCGATGCAGACTCCGACGTCGGCTACCGCCTTTTCAATTTCCCGACCCTTTCCCATGCGCTCGACGGCATCCTGCCCGGTTACTATTTTCTCTCGTCCGAGCCATTCGGGTTCAAAAGCTATGCGCTGTCCTCCTTTGCGCTAGACCTTATCGAAGGAAATCCGGACGCCAAAGTAATCTACGTCGCCCTGGACAGCCCACGCAGACAGGTTTTCGACCGGTTCGTCGCCATGCTCGCCGGAATTTCCGAGGCGAATGTTCGCAAGCAGAACAAGGACGACGCCCTAAACCAGAGCGTTCACGAAGCGACCCAGCAGCTTCTTTCCTATGTCAAGACGGAAAGGCTCGAAATCTGGGAAGACACGGAAACGTTCAACTTCAACACATTCCTCAAGGAATTGCAAAACGAGCTTTCCGAAAAGCAGAACCTGATTCTCATCATCGACGGCATCGACCATCTGCGCATTTCGGACAGGGCGGACATCCCGGACCTCTGCGAACGGCGATCCTCGGCAGCACTCGATCTTTACAAGGATCTGGATATTCCTGTTTTCGTCAGCGGATCATGCACTAAGGACGGCGATAAAATCATCGGGCCGGGACCTTATCTGCGCGACGCGGACGCGACATTCTGGATTGAACGCAAGGAAGACGGCGCACTTTGGCTTACGGTCAACCTGAAAGGTTCCGGTTCGACCCTCTACGAAGCGAACCTTCTCTTCTCGGATAAATCCTACCGGATGAAAGAAAAAGAAAAATGAGCTTCGTCATCGTCGATTTCAACAATTTCTGGAGTCCTTCGGGCGGCGGCGTCAGGCGTTATCATTTGGAACGGATGAAGTTTTACAGGAAAAGAGATGACGCCACCTTGGTCTTTGTCCAGAACGATGCCAGGACTTTCACCGAAAAAATTTCCGATTCGCTGGTTATCGAACATCGCAAGGCGTTCCGCTTTCCCGGAAACTGGGAATATCGTTTTTTGTGGAAGCAAAAGGACATTCGGCCTTACCTGGAAAAATACCAGCCGGATATCATCGAAGTCGGTTCCCCGTATATTCTGCCCAAGGCGGTGGCAAAAGCCGCGGAAAACGTTTCCAGGAATTCCACGCTGACCGCCTTTTGGCATGCGGACTTTCCCGTCACCTACGTTCGCCGCTTCTTTGAAAAATGGGGACTTTCCAAATTGGCAGGTTATGCGGAATCCGCTGCTTTTGCCTATGCGCGGGCAAGCTTTCGGGATTACCAAAAACTCGAAGCGAGTGCGCACGAAGTACTCGACCGCATGGAAAGAAACGGCTTTGCAAAAAACCGGTTGGAATGGATTCCGCTCGGAGTCGATTTGCAGACATTTCGCCCGGAAGCGCGAGACGAAAATCTGGTCCAGACATTAAAGGCTGGCGACCCGAACCGACTCACGATTTTTTTCCCGCATAGGTTCTGCGACGAAAAAGGCCTCAGGCTCTTCCTTCTCGCCTACCCGATTCTTTGCGAAAAGCTCGGCAGCGAACCGGCGGTTCTCTTTGCGGGAACGGGACCGGACCTTCCGAAAGTCAAGGAAGCCGTGAAGAAATTTAAGCACATCCGCTACGAAGGATTCATCAACGGCACATCCGAGATGGCAAAACGTTACGCCAGCACGGACCTGTCGCTTGCGCTCTCCGGCTGGGAAACCTTTGGACTTTCCATTTTGGAAAGCCTCGCTTGCGGCGATGCGCTAGTCGCCGCATCGACCGGCGCCGCCGCCGAGCATCTCCGCGCATCGGGCGCCGGGGTGCTGCTCGAAGAGCGCACTCCGCAAGCTCTCGCCGACGCAATCGTCCGAATTTCAAAAATGGATCTGCCAAGCCTCAAGCGGAAAGCTGTAGAATACGCAAAAAAATTCAGCTGGCAAAGCTGTTTCGAACGGCAGCTTTCGCTGTATCACGAACTTTCAAAAGGAGCATCCCATGATTAAGCACATCGTTCTCTGGAAACTAAAAGAACAAGCCGAAGGCGCATCCGCTGCCGAAAACGGAAAGAAAATCGTCGAACTTTTCAAGACGCTCGACGGCAAGGTTCCCGGGCTGCTGTCCATCGAATCCGGCGTCGATTTCAACCGCAGCGCAGCCGCCTGGGATCTAGGCCTCGTTACCGCATTCGCCTCCAAGAAGGACCTCGATTTCTACCAGGATTTTCCCGCCCATGTCGAAATCAAGCAGTTCATCGGCAAAGTTTCGACGGATCGCGCCGTCATCGATTACGAAGTCTAATCCAAAGCCCGAAAATGGAAATCGCCGGCATTCTTTTTGACCTGTATGGAACCCTCTTCACCTACGGCAATATGTCCAAGGCGTTTTCCATCTGGCATGAAGATCTCTCGCAAGCGTTGAAAGGTCTCGGCGTTTCCACGACAGCGGCACAGGTCGCGAAAAGGTGCAGGCACTTTTTCTCGGAACAAATCTCGGAAGACAACCGCTACACCGAATATGAAGCCCGCTTAAGGCATCTCGCAAAACTCTACGGAAAAAATCCAAGCGAGAACTGGATCAGGCACACCGCCGCCACGTCGATGAACCGTTGGCAAGGTTTTATTCCGATTCACCCGGAAACGAAAGCCCTGCTGCAGTCCTTGAAAGAAAAAGGCGTCAAAATCGGAATCATTTCGAATTTCCAACATGCGCCCCATGTGCGAAAAGTCCTGCGCCGAAGCGGCCTTCTAAAAATGCTCGATGCCGTGATTATTTCGGGCGAAGTCCACGCCAAGAAGCCCGAACCAAGAATCTTCGAAATCGCCCTGGAAAGACTCGGGACAACGCCGGAAACGACATTATTTGTCGGAGACGATCCCGAGCGCGATATCCGCGGGGCGGCTTCGGTCGGCATGCGGACGCGGCTCTTTCAAAACGGAGCCTCCCTGTTTGAAACTTTGAAAGAGGACATCCGGTGACTTTTTCGGAAAACTTCAAAAGCCCGTTCCGAATCATCGGCAAAAGCGAAGCGGATGTCCGGGCTAAAGTTCGGGAATGCTTCCGCAGCCTTTTTCACGGAGACAAGGAAAACGAGCGTATCTGCTTCGATTTCGAACAGCTCCGCTACATCGTCGATATCGGGCATTCGGATATCCGCAGCGAAGGCATGAGTTACGGGATGTTCATCGCTGCGGCACTCGGCATGGAACCTCTGTTTCGGGCGCTCTGGAACTTTTCCAAAAAATTCCTGAAAAACTCGCGGGGAGAGTTTTCTCCCTACTTCGCCTGGCAAGTCGGAATCCGCCAAGATCCGAAAGGATTTTACAAGATGGATGCCGGAGCCGCTCCCGACGGCGAAGAATACTTTGCCGCTTCGCTTCTCATCGCCGCCCAGAAATTCAAACGCCCGGAATACAGGCGCGAAGCCTCTTCCCTGCTCAGGCAAATGGCTCACAAAAAGCCTTCGGAAAAGCTCCAGGCGATGTTCCACCCAAAAAATTTCCTGGTCCGGTTTTCGCCCGTCAAGGGAAACGAGTTTACCGACCCGAGCTACCACACGCTAGCCTTCTACCGACTTTTCGCCAGGGAAACCAACGATCCTCTCTGGGAAAACGTCTATCGCGAAAGCCTCGCCTTCCTCATGCGCGCGATCCATCCCGAGAC
>JBNMGX010000166.1:0-5055 GCA_050872465.1 Hallerella sp. | reverse complement strand
CTTTTATGGCTCGCATTGATGGACAGACGCTTTTTGTGACAACATCCCCAAGGTCTCCGATGCGGATGATTCCCGAAATCGAACTGCTTTCCAAAAATTTTACGGGAAAGAAATGGGATAAAGCTTGCCAGACCGCTTTTATGGAGTTTTTGCGGTCGGAAGATTTTTTCCATGGAAAGGGAGAAAAGGATCCTGCATTTTCTGCTAGGGACAGAATTAACCGCGCTCCAAAATCCTTGGGCTTTGTTGCGCTTTCTCCGACGATTCGTCTAACTCCTGCGGGGCATGAACTATTAAATTCTCGCCGTAAAGATGAAGTCTTTTTAAGGCAACTGCTCAAGTTTCAACTGCCTTCGCCTTTTCACAAACCTACAGAAAACGCAGCGCATTTTTGCGTCAAACCTTATTTGGAATTTTTAAGAATTATCCGGTCTTTGGGAACTCTCCGTTTTGACGAACTGCAACTGTTTGCCATACAGCTGACCGATTGGCACGAGTTTGATAAGATCATTGCAAAAATCAAAAGATATCGAAGTGAAATGGCGATGACGGAGCTTAGCCAAAAGCAATTTTGGTCGGAATACCAGAAAAGAGAACTTTCGTATATCTTTGCAGCGAGAATTCGAAATGGCAGAACAAAGACGAGAGAATCGGGAAATACGACATTGCATCAATTTTTGGAAACTCAGGGACGTAATTTGAGGGACTATGCGGATGCCGCCGTTCGATATCTGCAGATTACGGGGCTTGTCAATGTTTCGCATCGAGGAAAGACCTTATCCATTGTGCCGGAAAGATTTGACGATGTCGATTATATTTTAAAAAATGTCGCGCGGGATCCCGGAAACTTTGAAAGCGAATCGGATTATATCGCCTATTTGGGAACTTCTACAATTCCGAAATTATTAACGGATCAGCGGGAATCGTTGATAAAGAAATTAAATGACGAATTTCCTGGCGTGAAGAAAGGGGATTGTGCGAATGTTGAAAAATTAAAGGACATTCTGTCCGAGGCGATAGAAGCTCGAAAAAGGAAGGTTTTGTCCGAGCAGATTCTCCAGGTAAAAAATTATCGGTTCTATGACGATATCCAAAACGTTTTTACTCAAATCGAGAAAAAAGAATTGTATGATGCGCCTCTGATGTTCGAATGGAATACGTGGCGAGCGATGACGATGCTCGATGGGGGAAACATTCAGGCGAACTTAAACTTCGACGATTATGGAAAACCTCTTTCAACGGCACCCGGTAATATGGCGGATATTGTCTGTGATTATGGAGATTTCTGTCTTTCTGTCGAAGTGACTCTTGCCACAGGGCAGAGGCAATATGATATGGAAGGCGAACCTGTAAGTCGCCATTTAGGAAAGCTGAAAAAGGAAACGGGCAAGACGGCTTATTGCCTGTTTATCGCTCCGAACATTAATGATGCCTGTGTTGCCCATTTTTATGGATTGCATCATTTGAATATTTCCTATTACGGTGGGAAAAGTTCCATTGTTCCCTTGCCCTTGGCGGTTTTTAGGAAGATGCTGGAAGATAGCCGTCGGTGTTCCTATGTCCCTTCTCCAAAACAGGTCCAGCGATTTTTTGAAACATCCGATGAACTGGCGGTAAAGTTCAACGACGAACTGGGATGGTATTCGGCGATAACCGAAAGGGCCTTGAATTGGCTCGATTGAAATTTTCTAGATTTCCGAAAAAATAAAGGATTTGATACGATGAAAGTTTCGTTGAATTGGCTTCGCCGTCATGTGGATCTCCCGGAAACCGCGGACCAGGTGGCAAAGGCCTTGACGTCTATCGGGCTTGAAGTGGAAGGCATGGAAGAGCCTGCGAAACAGTATGAAAAGTTGATCGTGGCGAAAGTTCTCACATGCGAACCTCATCCCGACAGCGACCACTTGCACATCACGACGGTTTCCGACGGAAAGGAAACGCTCCAGGTCGTTTGCGGCGCACCGAATGTCGCGGCGGGCCAGACGGTCGTGCTCGCTCCGATCGGGGCGGAACTTCCGCTTCCGGACGGCAAGTCGCTCAAGATGAAGAAGTCCAAAATTCGCGGCGTGGAAAGCTTTGGAATGATCTGCGCCGAGGATGAAATCGGGCTTTCGGACGATCACGGTGGAATCATGGTCCTCGATGACCAGATTCCGGCGGGAACGCCCTTTGTCTCGCTCGGGCTTTACGATGCGACTTACGAGCTGAATGTGACGCCGAACCGTCCGGATGCGCTTTCCCACCGCGGGGTCGCCCGGGAACTCGCCGCCAAGTTTAACCGCCCGCTGAAACCGCTTTCCTACAAATTAACCGAAGACGCTTCCAGGGACGCTTCGTCTGTGATCAAGCTTTCCGTGGAGCCGGGAGCCGGATGTTCCCGCTATGTGGGCCGCGTTATCGAAGGCGTCCGCGTGGGAGAATCCCCGAAGTGGCTTTCGAGGCTTCTCAAGTCTGTCGGCCTGAACAGCGTAAACAACGTGGTCGATGTGACGAACTTTGTCTTGATGGACGTGGGGCAGCCGCTTCACAGCTTTGACATGTCAAAGCTTTCCGGTGCAGAGGTCGTCGTGCGCAAGGCGCACCCCGGCGAAAAGATTGAAACGCTCGATCACAAGGAACACGAGCTTTCGACCGACGACCTGGTGATTTGTGACGGGGATCGCCCGTCCTGCGTCGCTGGGGTGATGGGCGGTGTGGAGAGCGAGATTACCGGGACGACGACGAACGTGTTTCTCGAAAGCGCCTGGTTCAATCCGACGGTTGTCCGCAAGCAGGCCCGTCGTCTCTGCACATCGACCGATTCGAGCTACCGCTTTGAACGAGGCATCGACTATTCGATGCAGCGCGAGATGGACGATTACGCTTGCGGTCTCATCCAGGAAGTCGCCGGCGGAAAAGTTCTAAAAGGCGCGGTCGAATACACGGGGACCGACCACCAGACAAAGCCTTTCGTGGTGAAACTCCGCGCGTCCCGCGTCGAAAAGGTTCTCGGCATTTCGCCATCGGAAGAGGAAATCGTCCGCTATCTCACGGGGATAGGCTTGAAGCATCTGGGCAATATGGAATTTGAAATTCCGCCGTTCCGCCCGGACCTCGAGCGCGAAGTCGATTTGATCGAGGAAGTCGCGCGGCTCGTGGGCTTTGACAACATCCCGTATGACGTTCCGTCGTTTAAGATCAAGCCGAACGATCTCCCGGCGGATGAAATTCTCGGACGCCGCATCCGCTATACGCTTTCTTCGCTCGGGCTTCATGAATGTCTGTCGCTCCGCTTTACAAGCGCGGCAAATACGGCAGCCGTTTTCGGCGAGCCTTCGGAAGACGATCCGCGTTCCCGTCCGGCAAGGCTTTTGAATCCGCTGTCCGAGGAGCTGGGCTGCGTCCCGACTTCCCTCATCCCGATCCTTCTCAAGTCCGTCGCTGACAACGAGAAGAACCGTCCGGGTTCTGTCCGTCTGTTCGAAAACGGGAAGGCGCAGTTCCAGAATGCGTCCCGAAGCGATTTGCGCGATTCCGGCTTTACCGAAAAGCCTATCCTGTGCGCGGTCCTCGCCGGGCATTTCAAGATGGAAGCCCTAGACGACAAGCCGCGCGAAGTGGAATTTGCGGACATCAAGGGAGTTGCCGTCTCCCTCTTCAAGCGTCTCGGCCTCTCGGTCGAAGTGCGCGCTCCGCAGAAGCCGGAAAAGTTCCTGCATCCGGGAAAGCAGGGCGTCATCGCTTGCGGCGATACGGTCATCGGTTCTATCGGCATGGTCCATCCGTCGGTGCTCAAGGCTTTTGACATCAGCTATGCGACGGCCCTTTTCGAGGTTTCCTTGGACAAGGTGCTGGAACTTCGCGAACGGAAGGTCGTGTTCAAGCCTTTCAGCCGCCAGGTCTTTATGACGCGCGACGTATCGATGCTCGTTCCCGAACGGATGACGAACGAATCCATCTTGCAAAAGCTCGGATCCTTCAAGGCGAAGAATCTTTCGAAGATTGAACTCAAGAGCGTCTATCAAGGCGTGGGCGTTCTTCCAGGGCAGAAGAACATGGTCTATACCTTTACCTACCAGTCGATGACGGAAACGCTGACCGACGAATCGGTGAACAAGGCGCACGACAAGCTCCGCGAAAAAATCGCAGCCGACGGTGAGATCACCCTCCGCTAAAGGATTGCGCAGATGGCTTACATAGCAATGGCTCGTAAATGGAGACCGGAATCTTTCCAGGATCTGGTCGGCCAGGAGCATATCGCGAAGACGATCGAAAATGCGATAACGGGCGGACGTTTGCACCATGCGTTCCTGTTTACGGGGACGCGCGGTGTCGGCAAGACGACCTCGGCGCGGATCCTTGCGAAGACGCTGAACTGTACGGGCGGAAATCCGCTGGTTCCTTGCGGCAAGTGCAAAAGCTGCCTGGACATTGCGAGCGGGCATCCGATGGATGTGATCGAAATCGATGCGGCGTCCAATACGGGCGTCGATAATATCCGCGAACTTCTGGAGCAGACGCAATACACGCCGATGATCGGAAAGTACAAGGTCTTTGTCATCGACGAAGTGCACATGCTTTCCAAGGGAGCTTTCAACGCCCTTCTCAAGACGCTGGAAGAACCGCCTCCGCATGTGATTTTCATCTTTGCGACGACCGAGGTGAACAAGGTTCCGCAGACGATTCTTTCCCGCGTACAGCGCTTTGACTTCAAGCGTTTGACCACAAAGCAGATTACGAGCCGTCTCAAGTATATCTGCGAACAGGAAAAAATTTCGACCGATGCCGAAGCTCTCGGGATGATAGCCGAAAAGGCGGACGGGTCGATGCGCGACGCGCTCACGTTTTTTGACCAGGCGTATGCGTTTACCGGGAACGACATGAATGCGGAAGCTGTCCGTTCCGTTCTCGGAATCCCGCCGACCGAACTGTATTTCTCTCTCCTTGAAGCGATCGAGAAGCACGACATCAAGGGAACTTTCGCCGTCGTCGACAAGGCTTCGGAAACCGGAGTAGAATTCGCTCCGCTCCTAGACGGTTTTGCCAAGTTCCTCCGTAACCGTCTCTACGTAAAAG
>JBNMGX010000165.1:0-5083 GCA_050872465.1 Hallerella sp. | reverse complement strand
CCGGTCTGCACGAACATGCCACCGCTTCCGCAGGCAGGGTCCAAAAGCACGCCATAAGCGGGCTCCAGCACATTCACGATCATTTTCACCAAGGACTTGGGCGTAAAAAACACGCCATCGTCGCTAGCGATATTCTTGGCAAATTTACTGAGGAAGTATTCGTAAATTCGGCCCATCACGTCGCCGCCCACATCGTCGAGGGCATTGTTGTTGAAGGTGCGCAAAAGTTCGGCAAGCAGTTCGTCCTTGAAATCGGTGTAGGTCTTGGGCAATACGCCCTTCAGCTTTTCACTCTGGGATTCCACCAGCTCCATGGCATTGTTCACCACTTCGCCAAGGCTGTTGAGGGGCTGGCCGTGCGCGTTCTTCAAATTTGCCGACGAGATATTCGCAGGCAAATTCACCAGGTAATCGAACTGAGCCTCTTTCGGCAAAAACAGGGCGCTTTTAGAAGCAAAGTCGCTAGGCTCGACAGGGAGAACGCGGCCACCGCGACTCGGGCGGTTCTTTAAGATTTCTGCCTCAACTCGTTTAAAACGGCCGTAGGCATAGCGCAGGAACAAAAGCCCGAGAACGGGCATGCAATACTGATTCGAGGTCAACTTGGAGTCGGCACGGAGCAAGTCCGCAGATTCCCACAAATCGGCTTCAAGTTTCTTTAAACTCTTGTTATCCATTTTGGTCCTTAGTATTCTTTTCTATAAAAAACACGTATTTGCCCTTACCAATCCCTGTGACTGGTTCAATGATATTCATCAATTTCATTTTCTTTATAAGGCCAGTTGCCGTCGGTGGAGAACATTTCAAAATATCCATAAGGTGACTTGCTCCAAAAACCTGGTTGATATGGATATTTTCGACAATTTTTAGCAATTTTCCCCTTGTAGTCGCGTTCATACTAGCATCTAAAATTGCAGATTTCAGCCGATCAATCCCAAGGTTTTCGGGGTCAATCCCAAGGTTTTCGGAATCAATCCCAAGGTTTTCGGAATCAATCCCAAGGTTTTTGGGGTCATTTCCCGTTTTTTGAGGGGCAATCCCAAGGTTTTTGGAGGCAAATCCCGCATTTTTGATGATAGCCTTCAAAATAAAGGAGTCCTGTTTGTATTCCGGCTTGGGCAGCCCCTGCGCTTCCATTTCCCGGCACATACGGTCCACACCTTCGCCAAAATCCTTCACGTACTTGTAATCTTTCAAGTATTCCGCGATATGGGAATTGCGTGCAAAATGCGAATTGCGAATCTTGTTGATTTTCACTTGACTTGGCAAATTCCCCGGGGATTCAACTACCAAATGGTCATCGAACATCTTGATTTGGATTTCGGTTCCGCGAATAGAATAGTCCCTGTGGGTTACCGCATTTACGACCAGTTCTGTACGCACAAACTCCGGATATTCAAGTTCGGTGGTAAAGATTCCGCCCGCAGTCAAATAGGTTCGTTCCTTGATTTGCGTTTGGATGTAGGCGACCGCCTGGCGAATCTGCTCCAGAATGCGACCTTCAAAAGTCACATCCTTGATAACATTCATCTCGGCACCGAATTTTTCTTCTGTACCTTCGTAACGGATAAACCTGACTCGGGCCCTCGGGAAAAACGATTGCGGTTTCTTGCCAAACAGCAAAATGGCTGCAACGCTAAGTTGCAATTCGCCCTCTTTCTCTTTTGCAAAATTCTTATTCTGCAGCAAATACTCTCGTGGGGATTTAGAATATCCGATTAAGCTCAAATATTCTTTGAGATAAGATTCCTCTATATCTTCGTAGCTGGAGTCTGGAACAAGAAAATCTTCAAAGGAACGCAACCCTTTGTCGAGGGTCAACGTCAAACGGTCGTCGTAAGAAAGCTGTTTAGATTTGTCGCCCACACGCATATAAACGTCATGCGCCTGGTTTTCATGAACAAAAGGGCTTGCCTCTATGTGGAATACCAGCACATGGTTCGGCTTGCCATTGGCATCAACGCATTCAACTAGTTCGTGGGCAAACGGAACCGTCGGTGAACAAAAATCCATCGGAACCCGCAAAAGTTCATTGATATCTTTTTCTCGATGGTCAACACCCTCGATGCGGCGATTTTTATCGGAAATGCCAACAACGATGATTCCCCCATCGGCGTTTGCAAAAGCACACACGTGATTAGAAAAATCCTTTGGAGCAATGTTTACGCTCTTGCGGTCAAAAGTCTGGGACTCTTCCATGGCGAGAATATCTTCTATACGCACTGGTCCTCCAGATTTATGCTACTCTATAATGGGTGTAAACGTATTCGTAAACGCGGGCGCGATACATGTTGATGGCGACGTCGTCGTAACTTTCAGGCAACTCTTGCCAAAGCGTGTCGCGAATGAGGGTGTCCACGGCAGCCTTGGTTTCTTGCTTGTCGGTCCAGTGATCCAGACTCCCGATTTTCGCCTTTATCTTTTCAAGCAATTCTACGGCTACTGATTTTAACTTTTTGATGTCCTGCTTGTTCAAGTCATCCTTAAAAAGCAAATCATACATGGAAAGTTCTTCGTCGTTCTTGAAGCCTTCACGAACATACCGCTGCTGTTCCTCGTCCATGGAAGCGGCAAGGTCCATCAGGTCCATAAAGGTCTTTTCGATCGTCGCACGGTCCTGTTCGCTGTTGTAGGCTTCAATAATTTCTTGATAGCGTTCGTAAAAATTGATACGATTAGAATTTGTGGAAAGCAAAATCGAAAGTCGCATTTTCACCAATTCTTCCAAGTCGCGAAGCAAAAGATTTTGACGCTTTGCCTTTGCAAATTCTTTACCGAGCAATACAAAGTCAATTTTGCTAATGTCGAACTGTTTTGATTTTTTGTCGGAACCGCTTTGATCCATTTGAACATATTCGTTCATAATCTGGTTCAGCTGTACCATCAAATCCACGTTCGTTACATGACGACGTTTCGCTTTTAAATTCCGTGCGACTGCATCGATTGCGTTATACTTTTCTCGAGTTTCATGTGTGACATCTTCACGATTGGTGTACTTGATCAATCGAGAAAGTTCCGCCGCATAGGTGGCAAACGTCTTTTTATTTTCAACCGAGGAACAGACCGCATTTGCCGTATCTTGAATAGCGGCGATTTTATCGAAGCCTTGACTTTGAACCACTTTAGAAAGAGGAACGTCAAAGCCTTCCAAGAAGGATTCTGTCTTCGCAATAATTTCAAAAATTCGATTCAACAGTTCCGACTTATCAATTGTCGGATCTGCCCTGCCACCGCTCACGTTATTCGTGTAATCTGCAAGAGCCTTCCGCAAAGCTTTCACAATGCCCGCATAATCCACAATCAAGCCATTACTCTTGCCTTCGTTCACACGGTTCGCGCGGGCAATTGTCTGCATCAGCGTATGCGCTTTTAAGAGCTTATCCAAATAAAGGCAGCTCAAACTCTTGACATCAAATCCAGTAAGCCACATAGCGCAAACAAACACCACTCGGAATTTGCTTTGGGAATCCTTGAATTCTTTGTCTAATTCCCGCTTTTCCATTTTGCTGCGATGAGAACTAATATCCAAGCCCCATTTTTCAAAGGTCTGGACTTCGTTCTGTTCCTGGCTTACAACAACCGCCATTTCCGTTTCACGCATCCATTGGATTTTACGTTCCAATTCCTGCGCTTCTTGTTGGCCCACGGACTTTAACTGTTTTTCGAGACCTGCGATTTCTTCTGCCCAATATTCCTGGGCATAATTGTACATGCGAACGCAAGTGACTTTGTTCAAGCAAACAAACATCGCCTTGCCGCTAGTCCAAAGATCGGAATAATGCTTTACGAAATCCTTTGCAACCGCACGCAAGCGATGTTCTGCCGTAAGCAGGTGATATTCCTTGGCAAAATCCTTTTCCAATTTTTCCTGCTGTTCCGGATCCAAGTCTGCGGCTTCAATCGCATCCAGAATTTTATCCGTAATTTCCGGATTTTTCAATTCCTTGATTTTATCTGCACGGTTTTCGTAATACAGCGGAACGGTCGCGCCATCTTCTACGGCTCGCTTAAAATCATAAATGGAAATGTATCCGCCGAAAGTTCTTTCGGTAATGTTGTCATCTTTTAAAAGAGGCGTTCCCGTAAAGCCAATGCGAGAAGCCGTCGGAAGCAACGCGCACATGTTGTCCGCAAAAATTCCGTTCTGGCTGCGATGCGCTTCGTCAGACATAATCAAAACATCATGATCCGGGATAATCGGCGAAAGATCTTTCTTGTTGAACTTTTGAATCAGCGTAAAGATAAAGCTCGGATTACCCTTCAGCTTTTGTATCAAATCATTGCCGCTCGTAGCAATGAATTTAGAAGCCTTTACCTTGCCGAGCATGCCGCAATTTTCAAATGTATCGCTGATTTGTTTGTTCAATTCATCGCGATCCGTCAGGATTACGATTGTAGGCGAGCCACTTGCACAACGACGAATCTTTTGCGACAAGAAGAGCATGGAGTAACTTTTGCCACTCCCCTGCGTATGCCAAAACACGCCAAGCTTTCCATTGCGAAGCTTACGGTCTTGGTAAGCTTGGAACGCTTCGTTTACACCTAGATATTGGTGATTTCGGGCAAGAATTTTTACCGTATGTCCATCGGAATGGTCATACAGGATAAAGTTCGCAAGCAAGTCCAAGAAAGTTTCTTTTTTGCAAATGCCTCGAAGCATCGTTTGTAATGCGACAGATCCTGCATCGGATTCTTTTAAGCGTTTCCATTCATGGAAAAATTCAAACTTGCTTCCAAGCGTTCCGACTTTCGCTTCAACACCATTGGAAAGAATTAAAAAGGCATTGTAGTGGAACAGTTGCGGAATCGTTGTGAGGTAATCCGTATAATTGTCGTCATAGGCATTTTGAACAGCAATATCGTTGCGTTTCAGTTCCACAAAAAGAAGTGGGACGCCGTTCACAAATCCTACGATGTCTGTTCTGCGACGGTAAATTTCACCATGAATTTTCATTTCCTTAATCGCGAGAAAATCGTTATTCTCTGGATTTGAAAAATCCACAATGATGGCGCGTTTTACATCGCTCGTTCCGTCTAGCTTTTTAAAAGTTACTGGGATGCCATTTCGAATATAGTCGTATTT
>JBNMGX010000164.1:0-5104 GCA_050872465.1 Hallerella sp. | reverse complement strand
TCTTGAAAGCGACGCGGCAAATCTCGACGATCTTTCGCGCAGATTCCTGATTCGCAAGGAATCGATGCACTGGGATTGAATCGTTTAAACCTTTTTTAGGTATAGAATCGGGTAAGGATTTCCCTGTTCATCGATTTCGGAACGCTTATATGGTTTAAATCCGAGATGTTCGTAAAATCCCTTGGCGGATGGATTTTGTTCGTTGACGGTGACTTCGCGGACCGAGAATTTTTCAATCGCATCCTGCACGAGCATTTTTCCGAAACCTTTTCCGCGTTCTTCGGGCAAGAGAAAGAGCATCTCGATTTTTTGAAATCCCGCGCCTAGAAAGCCGACGGTTTGCCCGGATTCCTTCTCGGCGATTAAAAGGTGACAGACATTGGAAAGAGCTTCGGGAACATATTTTTTGATTTGCAAAATTTCCGCATCGGACAAAAAATGGTGAGTCGCGCGGACGGATTTTTCCCAAATGTCCGTCAGTTGCCGAATCAGCAGTGAATCTCGTTCTTTGATTTCTTTGATGGTCATCAATTCATCCAGGAATTGTCGAAATCAAATCCGATAGAAAACTTGATTTTCGTCGGTGAAACCGCTTTCGGTAAAACGGGAATGTCGATCGGCGTCATCTTGCGTCCGCCTTTTCCATTTTCATCTTCTCCAATTCGGTCTAGTCCGCGGGCAAGGTTCAGCGATAGGTTGAACGGCATCGTGTAAAAAATCCGATTGGCCAGTCGGATTTCTACTCCGACACTGCGATCCCAGAATTCCCTTTTTGAAAATTTTGACATCGGAATCCCGTGGTCGTTCCAGGCCGCTCCGACTTGTGCGTACAAGTTCACGAACAAATCTCGGGTCGTAAAAATCCAGAACTGCTTTCGGAAATCTTCAAAGATCGGGAACAGATAATGGATTTCCGCCTTGGCGGTTTTCAACCCGCTGCGATTGTAATCTTCGTTGGTGATCAGATAGGGATAGCCTTCCAAAAGGAGCGGCGTATAATAGTAGCTGTCAAGCGTATCCCTGGAATCCTTTGCCGTCCATGCTCCGATTCCTTGGACCGTCGCTCCGGCGGCAAAGCGCGCACCGGAATGAATCGGGTTGGCGAGACTTCCGTGCAGATTGAAGTAAAAATTATGCAGCGTGTAATTTCGATAAATCGGTTCGATTTTTCCGCTGGGAGAAACGGTGAAGCTTTCCGCGAATGTTCCCGGACGGTACAGGTCCGAATTGGAAATCTGGTAACTTGCCGTGATGCCGTTTCCGGCGCCAGCCGTATTCGTTGCCGTTTCATCGTCTAAGCCTCCGTCAAGGGAAAATCCGATGGCGCCGGAAAAACGTTTTTGATAGGTCCATTTCAGGTTGTCTTCGTACAAATTAAAGTTCGACCAGTCGTAGCCTCCGAGAACGAAAATGCTGTCGCCTTGCTTGAAGACGCTGTAGCTCGCACTTCCCTGGACCGCGTTGAGGGAAACCGCATAATGGCTTGTGCCGACGGAATCCTCGTAGCTTCGCGGGTCTTCGTAGCGAACCGTGTCCTTGGAGCGTAAATTCATGTTGGTGAAAGAAAGCCCTAGCGTAATCGGGGTCGAATGGTTTTCGAGAGACGCCAAAAACTCATGTTCCATCTCGGGATTGATTCCGTCTCCGTTGATGTATTTCCAACCGTTTCCGACTTCGAGCAGGAGCCCTGCCGAGAGGATGTTTTTTTTGAGCGGATCGGAAAGTGTCATGGCGAATCCCAGTTTCGGGGTTGCTTGACCGTCTCCGTTTACATTGAAGTCCGGCGAGCGTTCCTCGATGGCAAAAATCGGAGCGATGAGAAGCTTGGTCGGAATCGGCTTGTAGTTCCGTTCGCTGCCGGCAAATTCAATCTCCGAAAATTCCAGCGGTTTTTGGGGCTTGGGGGCGAGCGTCCCGTTCAGAACGAGCGGCGGTGTCTTGGGCTTTTTGATTGTGGAATCCCGCTTGGTGATCAAGGTGTCGAGTTGGCAAATCGGAGCGGTTCTTGTGGAATCGGCAAGGGAATCCGCGGACGAGGAATCCGTTTGCGCAAGAGCCTCGGACGAATCTGGAACGGTAATCGCATCCACAGGCGCCGGGCAAACCGTGTAAGTCGTGTCGAATAAAGTGAAAACGGAATCCGTGGTGGCGTCGTAATCGGAAAGTTCTATCGAGTAGAGCGAAAATCCATCCTTGTCATAATTTGTATAGAATACGGTTCCTGAATCGACTGAGGGCGAAAAGGCTCCCCCGAGAACATTTGTCAGGGGATGTTCTGTGCCGTTTAACAGTTTTTTGGAATAGAGGTTAAAAAT
Organism: Hallerella sp.; assembly: GCA_050872465.1. Lineage (GTDB taxonomy): Bacteria > Fibrobacterota > Fibrobacteria > Fibrobacterales > Fibrobacteraceae > Hallerella. The sequence continues at coordinate 2,789 of JBNMGX010000164.1, read as the reverse complement.
TCCGTTTCGATTGCTCGAATAAATAATGGTTTCGTCGTCAATCCAGTTGGCGTCCCGGTAATCGATTCCCTCTTGCGATAAAACTTGAAGATTCGAACCGTCGCTTTGGATACAGGCGATTCCGCGGTTTTTGTCGTCAAAGAATCCAAAGAGGATTTTCTTTCCGTCGGGGCTGAATTTCGGCGTGTAGATATTATAGTAGAGAAGTTTTTCGTCGGGAACATAGATGTCCTGAATCTCGCCCGAACTTTCTTTTTTGAAATCGGGCATTTTTACCTTGCTCAACACGAAACGCGTCGAATGGATTTCGCGCCTCGCAAAGACGATTTCTTTTCCGTCCGGGGAAATGTCCGGATAAACCGCATCGGCGAGAAAGGTCGCTTGGGCGTTTTGCCCGTTCGTGTCGGCGACAGCGATGTCGAAGTGGGCGTGCCCGTTTCGGTCGCGTTTGGCAAATGTCGTGTAGGCGAGCAGCGATCCGGTTCCCGAAATATCTCGGACGGAAATGCCCTTGTCAAACCACGGCTTTTTGGGTTTAAAAGGATTATTGGCGAATTGGGAAATATCAAGAATCGAATCCTGAATCGTCAAGGCGATTCCGCTTGACGAATCCCGAATGCTAGAGGAATCCATCTGATTCCTTGGAATTTTAAAAACGCCTCCGTCGAACCAGGGACCGCCGAAGTTGGATACTCCATAGATGTTCTTGCCAGCGACGACCGGATAGTCGTGATAGAAGGCGTTTTCCGTCCATTTTTTTCCCGTGATTAAAGTTCCGAGTTTTTCCCTTTCCTGTTCATAGTATTGGACTGTCGATTCTTTCCATTTTCTGTAAAGGGAATCCTCGTCGATGCCGATGACTTTTTCAAGCGCGCTAGAAAGTGTGACCCGGTGCATTTTGGAAAGTTCGTGCCAAATTTTTGGAACGGCTTCGGGACCGTATTCGGCGTCGATATATCGGACAAGGGAAAAGCCTTGGGTATAAGGTCCGAGTTCCGCTTCAAGGGAATTGTCCGCAAAATCGTGCATGTATGTCAGGTCGAGAAGCCCGTCGTTCAGAGCGGCGACGCGGAGGAGCATATCTCGGTGGCTGTCCCAGGCATCGAATCCCATCCGGGCGGATTCAAACTGGGCGGTTCCCTCGGCAAACCAGAGCGGTTGGAGCGTAAAAGGAACGACGAGCGAGGCGTTTTGCGTCGAGCGTTCGTTGTAATAATCCATGTAGGAAAGTTGAATCCCGTAGATAAAATGCGGCAGCTTGCTTCCGCTCTCGATGCTCACCAAGTGAGAAAATTCATGGGTGACGACATCGGTTATCCATGGGTGCGTACTTCGGATTTTAAAATCCCAGTTCGAAAGAAAAAGGTTCATCGCGTTTTCGTTGGGCACCGCCGAGCCGTTCGCATACAGGGCGTTTTGGAGCGATACGTCGATTCTCAGCGGCATCTCGATTTGGTAGCGCGAAACAATCGAATCGTAAACCGCTTCCGCAGTCGAAGCGACGACTCCCGCATGGGTGCTGTAACCTGCCGGATACGCGAAGTTAAAATGCTCGGAAGAAGAGGCTTTCCAACGGATATCGCTCTGGTTTCCTGAAAAGCTCAGTTCCGTTGCGAAGAGGGTCTTGGAAAGCGCCAAAAGCAGAAAAATCTTGTGCAGTCTAATCACGGTTTCCCAATATACAAACTAACGGTAGCGGTAAAGATTCCGGTTTGGAGAATTTTCCGATGGCAAATTTTCGATGTTTTGCCCGAGCTTCGAATTTTTGAAAACATCAGCGTTTAAAACGTTTGTTGATTTCGGAAATGGGAAGGCGCATCAGGGAGGGACGCCCGCTCGGAGAGCTCATCGGGTCTTGCGTAGAAAGGAGGTTCGCCATCAAGTGCGTCATCTCTTCGCTTCCCAGTTTATCGCCCGCCTGAATCGCGTTGCTTTTTGCCCAGGCTTTGGCTAGAGCTTCGTGCGAAGGCTTTCCCGGATTTTCCCCGAGAAGAACATCGGACACGAGCGTCTTGAGCGCTTCGACGGACCTGGAAAAAGGCAAATCCCTGGGAGTTCCGCGGAGCTGGTAAGTGTTCTTTCCGAAAAGCTCCAGGTGAAATCCCAGCTGGTCAAGTATCGGGAGAAGTTCCGGAACGACACTCGCTTCTGCCGGGGTCAGTTCAATGATTTCGGGAAACAGAAGTTCCTGGCTTTCCAGGGCGGCTTCTGCGTTGAGGGTGGCGAGGGCGCGTTCGTAGAGAATGCGCTGGTGCGCCGCATTTTGGTCGATAAGCAAAAGACCTTCGCTGTCTTCGCACACAAGATAGGTGTTGGCGAGCTGGAAGAACTGCGGCGGGGTAGCCTTGTCCATCCGGGTTGGCGGACGCAAGTTCTGAGGCGTGAGCGGGATGATGTTTCCGTTTTCGGGCAGGGAAAAAAGGTCTTGGATGATGTCGCCCGGATCTTCCGAACGGTATTTCGGCCTGTATTCTTTGACACTTTTTGTCGCATCCGAAGTCGGACCGGCAGGGGGCGTGCGAACTTTTGGAGCAAAATCCGCAACAGAAGTTTCTGGAATCGGCTGGGGCTTTGTAAAGGACGGCTCGGATGAATGCGGCGTTAAATCTTCTTGCCGTGTAGGAGCGTCCAGTGAAAAATCTGCGATACGAATCGACGGATGCTCTTCTTCGGATTTTTGAAAAGCGTCTCGAACGGCGTGATGGACCGCCACGAAAACATCGTTCTCGTTGGCGAACCGAACCTCCCGTTTTGTCGGATGGACATTCACATCGACCGATGTATCGGGC
>JBNMGX010000163.1:0-5105 GCA_050872465.1 Hallerella sp. | reverse complement strand
TGTCCCCGGTGAAGTCGATCCGGAAATCCTTTCCACCGGAAAGTCCCGACAGTTCCGCCCGGACGATGGAGCCCGCTTTCGTGATGGCCTTGGCGCTGAGCGATTCCGGGGAATCCTTTTTCGCATGGAGGGAGAGGTCGAGTGGCTGCATCTGCGGACCGAATTCCGCTTCGATGTTTTTGACAGTCGCATCGATTTCCCCGTTGAGGTCCTTGTCGATTTTTCCGCGGACGGCAATGCTCTCGCCGGGCCTCTTGCCCAAAAACTTCCCGTCGATTTGAAAAACCATCCTTTCGTCGCTTTTGACGCTAAAGTCCGCCGCAAGCGCGGGAAGCGGCCAGAACGCGCCGATGTCCGTCCGAAGTCTCGCCTTGTAGGAAAATTTTTTTTGTCTTGCCTTGGCGCTAAAGGATGCGCTCGTCCGGATGTTTCTGAGCGATACGGATTTTGGAATTTTTCCCATGTCCCATTTTTTTGGATTTTTGACAAAGACGTCGATGCTTCCCGAGGCGTTTCCCAGGGAGTCTCGCGGTGCGGAAAGCTGTAGCGATACGCTGCCCCGGTCCTCGGAAATGAATTTCCCGCTTGCCCGGAGATTTTCTCCCTGGAAGAAAATATCCGCCTTTGCCGAAACCTTTCGCGAAAGAAAGTCACCGCTTGCGTTTTTTAGGGAAAGTTCCGCCGCTTCGTTTCCCCGGGTCATGGCTTGCACGGAATCCGCAAACCAGGAGCCGATTCCATGGACGCTTATTCGAAAGTTTGGAATCCTTACCCGCAGATCGAGCGGAATGCGAAAGTCGGGAATCTTTATCGGGGAAGAGTCCGGTTCGGATTTGGGAAACGCGCCGGGATCGATTTTTGCCACCGCGGAATCCATATCGATGTGGATGAAATCCTCTTCGGGAGAAAACAGAATGTGGGCATTGATTCTCGGAGATTTTAGCGAAACGCCAAAGCCCGCTCCCCGGACGGCGACGGAATCCCAACTGCGGGAAAGCAGCCCTTCTTTCGAATGCCCGTAAAAGGCGACGCTCGCCGGCCCGTAATCATGCGAAGAATTTAAGTAATTGTCCAGGAAACGATTTAAAAACCAGGCGCAAGCCAAGAGGCAGCCTACGAACACGGCGAAAATGCCGACGGCGACAGCGGGCTTTAACCGTTTCACAGGTTGCAATATAGCTAGAAAACTTATATATTGAAAGCGTATGAGCTGTATTCAAACCATTCGTCTGGACATTTCTTCCGATGCGGATTTTTTTCCCGTACTCGAAAAGTCCGTTTCCGACTTTGCCGATTCGCTTTCCCTGTCCGAAGAGACGGTTCAAAGCCTCGGTCGGGAAGTGGAAAGTTTTTTCAAGCGAGGCTTGGACGGCTTTGAAGATTCGTACCTCCATGTGGAACTGGGGCTAGCGGACGGTCTCCTTTTCTTTTCCGCTTACGATTCCTTTCAAAACAGGCTTTTTAGCAGGAACGTTCCCGTCGCATGAACGCCGTTTCCGTACAGCCGTATTCCGAAGAACCCGGTGTCGCAAAGGTCAAGCTTTGCGGGGATATCGGGCTAGACGTGATTCCGCAGATTTCTGCGCTGACGGAGCGGCTTGAAAAAAACGGCGTTTTGCATTTTGCGGTGGATCTTTCCCGGGTAAAGTTTTTGAGTTCTCCGGCGGTCGGCGCCTTGATGGGGCTTCGGTCCCGCGTCATCGGACGTTCGGGCAGCGTCTCCCTTTTTTCCGCCGGTTCTGAACTTGCGGAAAAGCTCGCTCTGATGGGCGTCCATCTTGCGATGCCGATATTCAAGGACGAAAAATCGTTCCTGGATTATTTCCGCTGGGAATTTCGCGGTGCATTCCGGCATGTTTCGCTTTTGCTTCCGGCGCGGGCTGCTGTCGTTCCGCCGGCGCGAAGGCTTGTCGTCGGGCTTCTGCGCAGTAAAGGGTTCTCGGAAAAGGAAACTTTTATCCTGGAGACAATCGTCGATGAACTTGCGAACAACGCGATTGAACATGGACGTCCGCCCGATAACGTTTTTCATCTGGAACTGAAATTCAGCAAATCGAAGACCGTGCTTTCTGTCATGAACCACTGCCGGGAACTTTCGGAAGACGAACGGAGAACGCTCGAGGAAAAGTATGCCCATCCGAAGATGACTTCGGGCTCCCTGAGAGGGCGGGGAATCGTGCTTGTGAAAAGGCTTTCTTCGCACATGGCGTTTCGCGTCGAACCGCGACAGGTCTTTGTCGAAGTGACGAGATTACGAGAGGAAACATGAACGAAAATCAGGAACTGCTGACCATCGAGAAAATCGAGAACCATCCTTCGGCGAGGCTCTTGCGCTTTGTGGGAGACCTGGATTCGACGAATGCGGAAACGACATCCGGCCGGATGCTCGAACTTCTTCGGGAAAACGTGACGACGATCGTCGCGGATTTTTCCCGCTTGCGCTACATCAACAGCACGGGACTAGGCGCGCTTCTCTTCGTGAACAAGAAGATCAAGGAGGCTAACGGGATTTTCAAGGTGGCGAACGTGAACGAGAATGTTCTCGAAATCATCGAAATCATCGGTGCCGACCAGCTTCTTGAAATCCACAGGACGCTCGACGACGCCCTGGAATCCATCCGATAGGCGAATGAAAAACTGGAGTTGTTTTTTATGAAATTTGCAAAGTCCGCAGCCGCCCTCGCTTTTTCCCTGGCGGCTCTTGCTGGGTGTTCTTCCGAAAGGAACGTTTCTGACCATCTCGTGGCGACGGTCGGCGACGAAAAGATTTACGCGTCCGATATCGATTTTTTGAAAAGGACCTCTTCGACGTATGCGAAGCCCGGCAGGGAAAAGGCTGCACTTGAAAATGTCATCGAATCCCGTCTGGTTTTTCAGGCGGCGAGAGAAGTCGCTTTCGCGGACAGCGCCAAGATCCGAAAGCGTCTGGGGGAGCTTTCCGAGCGATTCCTCGCCCGCGCTTACGATGAGTTTTACCTTGGGCAGAACTTGGGGCATACGGATGCGGAAATTCGGAAATACTTTGACGTAAACCGCAAGCGCTTTGCCGCGGATTCGTGCGAGATTCTCGAAGAGTGCCGCACAGCCGTCGCCGAAAGTCTCTACCTCGAAGAGAATGCGGATTCCCTTTTCCGGTTCGTTACGCGGAAAATCGAGGAAATGCAGAACGTCTCCGTGGAAATTGCCTACGTGGAAGCCTTGGATTCGGCGGAGGCTTCCCGGGCGAAGACCGCTCTTTCGGAAGGTTCGGAACTTTCGGGCGTGAAAAAAATCCAGCTCGATTCAAAGTCGCCGAGCGGTTTTTGGGCGAATGCCGACGTTCGGAATGCCCTGTTCGGCAAGGAAGCGCTTCCCGCGGGAAGCGTCCATTCCGTCTCCGTCAACTCAAAAGACGTCGTCTGGAAGGTGCTGCTCCGCCGCGAAGGGGAAAAATTTCCCGAAGAAGGCCGCGATTCCATCCTGAAAGCCCGCTTCCTTGCGGAATACAGGGATTTTATGGCGAACAACGAAGACAGCCTTTTGCATAAAAGGTATGGCTTCCGTATGGAACATCCGGTTTATCCCGAAGTGCAGAAGTACTATGCGGAACATGCGGACGAGTTTAACGGAGCACCGCTCGACAGCGTTTCCGGACAAATTGAAAGGAAGCTTTCGGCTGGTGGCGAACTCCCGCTCGATTCGAATTACGTCCTCGCGACTTTTGGCGGGAAGCCTTTTATCCGCGAAAGCGACGTGAAAGCCCTTTTCATGGAGATCCCGCCGGATATCCGGAGACAGTATCCGCGCGCCCGTCGGGTATTGATGCTTGCCGGCTGGAAGCTCCGAGCGACTGCGGCCCGTGAAGCGGGGCTTGAAAATGACGGACTGCTCGAAAAAATCCGCAAGGATGTCGAGATATCCTTTTACCGGAAGGCTTTTTCCGGGGTACTGTCGAAAAACGGCTTCTTTACGCCGGACGATACGCTCCAAAGCCTCTTCAAGCGTTTAGGCAATAAGCTTTTCCCGGAAACCCCGATCGAAAAAGTTCGCGGCGAACTGGGAATCTTCGCGCAGACGCCGGATCGGGAATTCCTTTTCGAGTATTACCGGAATCCAGGTCGCTATGCGGAAACGTTGAATCTTGATTCCATCAAGGTCCTCGTGTTTAAAAATGCGATAGGGAGCTTTTCGAGTGACTGGTTCGAACGTTACCGGAGAGACCTCTTTGTAAAATACCCGGTGACAATATATGATTCCGCCTATCTGCCGCGCGAGGACCTCTTTTCGATCAAGGATCTCGAAGCCCGAGCCGATTCGTTCTATGCGGCGAGAGAACTGGCCGGAGCGCACCTGACATGGAACCGGATTCGCGCCCTTTCCGCCGGGGATGACTCCCTTTTCCGCCGGGCGGTCTATGAACTTGCGAAAATCGATGGCGAACGGGAAAAGTACGAGGCGGCAGACGGTGAATTTGCGGCCTATTACGCCATGTGGCCCGCATCTTCCGATGCGGAAAAGGCCCTGTTCAATCGTGCGTTCATCCTGCATGAGAACCTGAAAAGGGACTCTCTCGCCCTTCCCCTTTTCGAGGAATTCCAGAAGAAGTTTCCGGAAAGCGACCTTCGCGAATCCGTGGATTGGCTAATCCGGGATATTCGGAGCGGCGGAAAACTCGCCGAAGAGCTTCTGGAAAAAATTTCGAAGCAGGAAGAAAATGCAAATTAGCTATATTAGGGGCCAATCTTTTAAGGCGGTAACTATATGGAAATGACTTTTGCCATGATTAAACCCAACGGTGTCGCTTCCGGCCTTGTCGGACGCATTCTGGATCGCTATGTAAGCGCGCGTCTTGCGGTTGTCGGTCTCAAGATGCACCGGATGACTTCGGAAGAGGCGCGAGGCTTTTATGCCGAGCACGTGAACAAGCCGTTCTTTCCGGAACTCGAAGCCTATATGACGAAAGGTCCGTCGGTGATGATCGCCCTTGCCGGAGAAAACGCGGTCGCGAAGGTTCGTGCCATCAACGGTGCGACCAATCCGGAAAAGGCGGAACCGGGAACGCTCCGCTATGATTTCGCCCCGTCGATGACCGAAAACGTCGTGCATAGTTCCGACAGCCCCGCAAG
>JBNMGX010000162.1:0-5142 GCA_050872465.1 Hallerella sp. | reverse complement strand
TCAGGAACTTCTGACTGCAAAAGGACCCGAAAAACAGAAAAATGCCGAGGAAAACACTTTCGACCTTTTCAACGACCTGTTTTTATGTTAAATTTTTAGTGGACACTAGTGATTCGAAACGAAGCTTTCATAAACCTAACCTAGCCTAGCCGCTCCAAAATTACCCCCAGAAGGAGACCCGCCGATGAGAACACTCAAACTTTCCGCGCTTGCCGTTTTGACAGCAATGTTCTTCGCCTGCGGCGACGATGTGACGAAAGTCTCCCAGGTGACAAACGAGATTTCGGGCTTGGAAATTGTCTCCTCCGTGGACTCGCTCGGAAAATGCACCGAAGAAATTTCGGGCGAAATGAAGTTTGCGCAAAAGGAAAACGCGATCTTTGTCTGCGCGGATTCCGTTTGGCAAAACGTTTCCGTAGCGGGCAAGGACGGTGAAAAAGGAGGAACAGGAAAGGATGGCTCCGATGGAAAAGATGGAACATCGTGCGCAGTAGAACTGCTTGCGGATTCTTCGGGTTACAAGGTCGTTTGCGATGGGGATTCTGTCGGATTAGTGTTAAACGGTTCTGACGGAAAAGACGGAGAAAAAGGGGCGGACGGAAATGGCTGCACGCTTTCGGACAATGGTGACGGGACGCTTTTGCAGATCTGCGGGGCGGATTCGGTTACTTTGTACAAGGCGCGCTGCGGAACTCGAGCCTACAATCCGGATTCAAATTTTTGTTACGGGGATTCCATCGTCTCGCTCTGCGATGGAAAGTCCTACGACATTTCAAGGGAGTTTTGCGATTTCCGCGACGGTCGCGTTTACAAGTTCACGGTTATCGGTTCGCAGACCTGGATGGCGGAAAATGCGGGATTTGACGAAGATTTGTATAGTATCTGTCTAAACGATATCGATAGCTGCGCAAAATTTGGCAGGCTTTACTCCGCACAAGTCGCGGAAGAGGCTTGCCCGGAAGGCTGGCATTTGCCGACTGCAGCGGAATGGGACATCTTGATAGATTATGCGGATAAGCGCAACGGGGACGATAGCGTCGGAACAAGCCTTAAATCTCAAACAGGCTGGGAGAATGGCGGAAACGGCCTAGATGAATTCGGCTTTAATGCGCTTCCCGCCGGAAGAGATGCTGAAAGTTGGATTTCAATAATAAAAGATGGATTTCCATTATCTATTTTGACTAAGGTGGTAACCAATATTGGAATATTAACTTGTTTTTGGACCGCAAGCATAGATGACTTATTAGGTGGTTACATTTTTATAGAATTCTCTGCAGGCAGTTCTTCGTTATCAAAAAGCACAGCGCATAACAATTTTAATGATAGGTTTTCTGTCCGTTGCGTCAAGGATTGATGTTTCTAAAAAGAAACACCCCAAAAGCCGCGCTTTCGGGGTGTTTTTAACGGAGAAAATTTCTCGGCAATTTATCACAGGAATGAAAGGACCGCGTCGCCCATGCCGGTCGTGCCGACCTTGGTATCGCCTTCCTTCCAGATTTCGCCAGTGCGGAATCCCGCGCTAATCGTCTTTTCGACCGCGGTTTCGATAGCCTTTGCCGCTTCCTCTTCCTTGAAGGAATAGCGGAGCATCAGCGCAACGGAAAGAATTTGGGCGAGCGGGTTTGCGATGCCCTTGCCCGCGATGTCCGGAGCGGATCCGCCCGCAGGTTCATAGAGTCCGAACGAGCCTTCCGCGATGGACGCCGACGGGAGAAGTCCCATGGAGCCGGTGAGCATTGCGCATTCGTCGGTGAGAATGTCGCCGAAAAGGTTCGGGCAGAGGAGAACGTCGAACTCGCGCGGACGGCGGAGAAGCTGCATCGCGGCGTTATCCACGTAGAGGTGTTCCAGTTCGACATCCGGGAATTCCTTGGCAATTTCCTTGACAATTTCGCGCCAGAAGACGCTTGTCGTGAGAACGTTCGCCTTGTCGATGCTCGCCACTTTTTTCTTGCGGAGGCGGGCCGCTTCGAACGCGAAGCGCGCGATGCGTTCCACTTCGTAGCGGCTGTACTTCATCGTGTCAAAGCCGATTTCGTCCTTGCCCGAGCCTTCGCGACCCTTGGGCTGTCCAAAATAGACGTCGCCCGTGAGTTCGCGGACGGTCAGGATGTTGAAACCGTCACCGACGATATCAGCGCGGAGCGGGCAGGCCGGTGCGAGTTCCTTGTACACGCGTGCCGGACGAAGGTTGCAAAAAAGCTTGAAATGCTTGCGGAGCGGGAGCAGAGCGCCGCGTTCCGGCTGGAGATTCGGCGGCAGGGATTCCCATTTGGGTCCTCCGACCGATCCGAACAGAATCGCGTCGGCAGCTTCGCCTGTCTTGAGCGTGCTTTCCGGCAGCGGGTTCTGGAAATGATCGTAAGCTATTCCGCCTACGTCTGCCCATTCCTTTTCGGTCGAGAAACCGAACTTTTCCGCCGTAGCGTCGAGAACGCGCACAGCCTCTTTCATGACTTCCGGTCCGATTCCGTCGCCCGGGAGAACGGCTATCTTGTAATTCTTGCTCATTGAAGACCTCGATTTTTGAAGCGAAGCAAAGATAGAAAAACCTCCGGAGTTGGTGACGGAAAGCCTTTGCCTTTTCGCTTACGACAACTAGACAATGAAAACGGGCAAGGAATTTTCATATCCTCGCCCTGGCATTCGTGGCGTTCAAGTTCAAGGAGGTCTATTCGACGAAGATTTTCGTTTGGAAGACGCCCCGGTCAGTCTTGGTGCGGACGAGATAGAATCCGCGTGGATAGGGAATCATGGAAATTCGATTTCTATCCGTGCTTAAAACTTTCGCTCCGTCAATGCGGAAAACTTCCACGTTTTGGACCGTTGATGATTCGATAAGGAGGCTTTGGGTAAAGCTATCGAACAAAACTCTCGGCCGATCTTTTTGGGCTTTCGTAAGGGCTCCCGTTTTTTCAGCCCGAATTTCGATAAGGTAGAGGTATGCCGATTCGCCTTTGGAAATGGTGTGCAACCCCTTGTTTAGCGGCATCGTGACGGTTCCTTTTTCCGCCGTGTAGGGTTTCCCATCGATGAGGACACTCTTTGCGAAGTCGGTATTGAAATAAAGCGATAGGGTCGCTGAAATTTCAAGGATAAAGGAAATGGACGTAGCCGATTCGATTTTCAGGCATTGCGAAAGTTCTTCGCCGTTCGCTTCAATGGACCCCTTGTCCTTTGCGAGATTTCCTGTGATAAGGAAATAGGAACTAGACTTTCCCTCTTTGGTGAAATTATGGGTGATATCGTTTTTAATAGGCAAAAGGGAGGTTTCCGACGAACTTGAAACGGATGAACTGGACGTTTCGACGCTCGAAGAGCTTGCTGCTTGCGAGCTGGAACTGGCCTGCCCGCTAGAACTCGAGGAAATCTCCGCGGTGAATTCCCCTTCGCCTTGGATAGTCTTTAATGTCGAGGCGTAAGATACTAGCGCCGCTTTCAATTTCGTGTTTACGCTATGCGAAGCGTCATCGTTCGAATTGTCGAATGTCCATTTGAAATCCCCGCCGTTAATGCGTCCTGCATAGGCTGTCACGCTGCTTTTTGCCGACTCCGGATTTTCCGCCGTATAGGAATACATGATACTCGCGTCGGTATCGAAGTTGCTGTAATAATGATTCCCTGATTTTGACTTGACCGAAGCCGGAACCTTGTCCGTTTTCTGCTTGACAACGTAGGCGTCAAAATCCGTCTGCGTGTTGATGTTCATCTCGTTTGCGGAAACCGTTTTGCCATTGTTGGTAAAGCTTGTTGAATGATACGGGATAAACGTAAAATTGCCCGTCATGTAATTGTCGAACGCCTTGATGGTTCCGCCGGCTTCCTTGCCGAATGTCGCATTGTTGGTTGAAGATTTCGATGTGCCTGCATAGAGGTCGCTTCCCTGCATAGACGTAAGCATCGGGTATTTGCAGTTGCGAAAATAGTTTCCTTCCATAAATACGGAAGAGCCCAATGTGCTTCCCGCTCCGTATTTGGCGTTTCCGTCATAGTAGTTGTTATAGACGTGAGCGTTGTAATAGCGAATTCGGGGATGTCTTGAGTCGGAATGGTCATACCAGTTGTGATGATAGGTGATGTAATATTCCGTGGACTTGTAGCTGAATACGCCTTCCTTAAGCCCGAGAAGGTTGCTTTTTCCATTGTCCCAAAAATGATTGTAGGAAAAAGTAATGTATTTCGAGGTCTTGCAGTCAAGGGCGCCGTCTCCCTTGGCCTGGTCCGCATCGGTTCCCGCATCTCCGTAAAAGAAGTCGTTATTATGAACCCAGATATAGCCGTTGTTTTGCTGTAGCCCGATGTTGTCGCTTTCGGAGCTGTTGACATTCATAATGCCTAGATTTCGAATTTCAACATTGTTTGCGTTTTTGAGCCTGATGCCCCATCCGTTCACGGTCGCGTCCTCGCCGATTCCTTCGAGCGTGAGATAAGAATTGTTGGAAGAGCCGAAATCGATAAGAAGATCGCCGTCTTCAAGCGAATCCGGGTCCGTAATGTTTCCGACAAGGCGAATGGCGATTGGACGGTCTTCGTAGCCTTTTTTCAGGCACCCCAGGATACCTTGGAAACTTTTGCAAACGGTCGTTGCTCCATCGGATTTGGTTTTTACGGCCAGCGAAACACTGTTTTTCGTTTTTTCGGTAACGTAGATAACGATCGCTCCGTCCTTGAGCGATCCATCCATTTTGTAGGCTCCCGGAACACGTCCTCCGTGAAACGCAAATCCGGAACGGTCGTGGGATTTGACCGAGACCGTGACGCTGGCGGATTCGCCTTCGTTGCCAGAGAAGACCGGGGCGACACGAATGGTGTGCTTTCCTGCGGAAATTCCCGGAATGTCCGCCCTGATGTAGGAACCATAGGATCGGATTAGCGGATCGTGTATTTTTGAGTTGTCAACGTAAACGTTGTAGCGAGAGGCTCCGCTTGCAGGCGCCCATTCGGCGTAGGCCGATTCAAGCCAGCCCCCGGATCTGCTCATCGATAGGGAGTAAGCGTTGACGAGAAAAGCGCCAAAGACAAAAAACACAAAACGCGTCATGTTTTGCTCCTTTGAGGATTTTACGGCAATAAAAATAGGCTAAAAAAACTTCCGCGAGCTTATCGGGACTAAGAACCTATCCCCAAATAATATTGAAGAAT
>JBNMGX010000161.1:0-5150 GCA_050872465.1 Hallerella sp. | reverse complement strand
GTTTTGCACCTTGTCGATATTCTGGAGCGTCTGTTCAAAAAGCCCATGGAGCAGGTCGCTCTGCGGGTCCTTCTTGCTTTCCTGCTCAGCGCGTTTCGCAAGCGCAAGCGTAAAGTTGTCGTAGAATTCGTCGGAGATTTTCCCCTTGTCCTTTGCGTTCAGGTAGGAATTGATAGCGTTCTGGTAGCGTCCGGCTTCCAGATGCTCGTCTCCGCGCTTTTCATTGGTGCCTTTGCAGCCCGCGAGAAAGAACGCCGAAGCTGCCAAAAGAACGACGATGTGTCTTGTTTTCATTATTTGACCCTTTATCCGAAAAATTTTAAGTTCGGTAGATTTCTAACCGTAATTTAATTAAATATTTTTGTGGTGAAGCGTCCGCTTCGTAAATTATTTTTTGGAGAACGTCTTGAAATTTCTTGCCGTCAGCCCGGAATCCGGAGAATGGACAAAGCCTAGCCCCCTAGGCGGAGCCGTAAACCAGCTCACACAGGCCAGCGCCCGCGCCGGTACGGAAACACTGACGATTTCTCCGTTTTATCCGAGGCTTTTAGGCGATCATTCCGATTACCGCCCCGTCTTCAAGGGAATCGAAAAACTTCGCAATATGCCATTCGAAGTCTGGGTCGGAAAAAATCCGCTCTACGCCTATATCCGCTTCGACAGCTATTTCGACCGCCCCGCCATCTACGGCGAAAACAAGATTCCCTACGGCGACAACCACCTGAGGTTTTCCTATCTCGCTTCGGCAGCCCTCGCCTATGCGGACGCCATCCGTTTCAATCCGACGGTTCTCTGCGGACACGACTGGGGCGGCGCCTTGATAGCCCCGATAGCCAAGACCGTCTATCCCGAGGCTTTCGGCAATACGCCATTTTTCTTCACCGTCCACAACATCACCTACGACTTCCATGTCACCGAATCGGAAATCGAGCGTATCGGACTTCCGCGACAGGACTTCAACATGGACGGCTACGAGTTCTGGGGAAAGGTCAGCCTTCTCAAGGCGGGCGTCTTCTACGCGAAAAAAGTACTGCTCCCCTCTCCCGGATACTGCGACGGGATTCTCAACGACCATCTCGGCGGTGGACTTTCGGGTTTCCTCATCCGAAACAGGGAAAAGCTCAAGGGCATCCAGTTCGGGCTGAACTATCCGTTCTGGGATTTCAACGCCAAAGCCGCCCAGCCGATTGAAATCGCCAAGAAAGCGGCACGCTCGACACTCGAATCGATCCTCGGCAAACAATTCAACTACCGCATGGTCATGTTCTGCAACCTGGGTCCCGAATCCGGGCGAACGTCCGAGACCCTCGCCACACTTCTCGGCGACATCAACAAACTGAATGTTTTCATCGTCATCGGGGCGGTAAAAAACAGCCAGGAATGGAACTACTACAGCTCCGTGGCCAGCCAAGAGCACTCCCACATGGCGGTTATGGAGATGAACCAGACGGACAACCTGAACGTCCGGACAGCGCTTGCCGGTTCGGACCTCCTGTTTGCGGCCAATCCTACGGAACCGTCCGCGAGCATGATTTTAAAGTCCCTTGCCTGCGGAACGATTCCCCTAACAGGTCGCGATGTCGGCTGCGCAAACCTGCTTTCCAACTATGTCGGGGATTTTTCCACGGCAAACGCGATGCTTGTCGATGATTCCGCCGCCCCGGACCAGATGATCCGGAAATTCAAGAATGCGGTCCAGCTCTACAGTTCCAATCCCGAAAGCTGGAATTATCTTGTACGAAATGCGTACCAGTTCCGCTATGAATGGGACCGGACGATTTCGCAATACATTCTCACATTCGGCGAAAACTCCTAGTTTTCTTTGCACCAGGCTGTCGGGGAAAGCTCCGACCGGGCAATCGAAGCCCGGACATGGTAAAGCGAATCGGGGTCCATCTGCGTCACACCGATCACTCCGTCTGCAATCCGTGCGTTTAAATTATCGACAATTCCCCACGCCTTGTTGTAGCCGGTCCCGGAGCCACCAGCATCGTAACCGGCATCGGCAAGGACAGGGCGCTTCAGCAAATCGGCGATGCCTTTCCATGTTGCGATGTTTGCCGCACGGATTTTTTCGCTAGATGCTGCGGTTCTCCCGCCGGAAGTGCTCGCAAAATCCACCTTGGACAAATCGAAGTTCGAATACCACGCTTCCTGATCCAAGACCCAAGGGGAAATGTCGATGGCGATTTTGGACGCGGGCAGATAAGCCTTGATCGTATCGACTATCTGCGAAAAATAGACGCCCATCATCGAATCGGGAATGCCTCCGCCGTTTTGCGCAAAGCCGCCATGGTCGCTAGCCTTCTCCGCCTGGGCACTTCCCGATTGGGAATACTGGTAAAAGTCCGGTTCGATAAGCCAGATAAACTGCACGGTATCCGGATCCTGGGCGACAGAAAATTCAATATAATCACGAAATCCCGACGCATATTCCCGGTAGCGATACAGGATGGAATCCTGGAAGTAGTTTCGGATGAGCTCCGCCCCGTCCGTGCAGTGGTTCGGGGTGACAAACGCTCCGTCTTTCTTTGTATCGCAATCGACAAGACCATGGTCCTTGCCGAACTCCGCAATCACGTAAGCGTAAATCATCGGGGTGGCGTTTACCTGCCGCGTCACGTCGAACATCCGGGCTTCAAACGCGTTGAAAAAATCGTTGTCGCCCAGCCAGACCGAAATGTAGTCAAGCCCCGCATAGAATGCGGAATCCTCGTGAGCGGCCTGCCAGCCCGCACCGAAGTTAAAGCGGCAAGGATCGAAACCCGGATGGTGGACAAAGAGCGAAGACGAACTTTCTTCGATAAACGACGACGAGGAAAGCTCCAGGGATTCCGAAGAAAGCGGATTTTCCGCGGAAGAAATTTCACCGTCACTTTCATCGGGCTTCGAAGCGCTTTCCGAAGAACAGGATGCAATGAGTGCGCCAACCGCGCACAGGATAAATTTTCGCCAGCGCATAGAAATCTCCTTTCAAATACCACACAATCCCTGAAACAAATTTACATAAAGCGCAAACCATTCCAAGCCGTTAAAATTTGTTTTACAAAATACAACGATGATTTTTTTCGAAGCTTTGGGGCAAAGCCTCGCATTTTCTATATTTGTCCGATATGGCAACGGATGAAACCAAAACCCAAGACGGGACCAAGACGGGTACAAGAAAGCGCAGTACGAAGCAGACAAAAATCGGCGGATACCTACCGATAAAAAAGATCGGGCAAGGCGCAATGGGGGACATCTGGCTTTGCGAAGATCCCTCGCTATGCCGTCGGGTGGTAGTCAAACAGATGCTTCCGAGCCTGCGGGGCTACGACGATCTTGTCGAACGTTTCAAACGGGAATGCGGCCTGTTAGCCGCTCTGCATCATCCGAACATCGTGCATCCCTATGCGCTTTGGCAGGAACGAACCGGAAAGCTCGCCCTTGCGATGGAATATGTCGATGGAAAAACTTTCCGCGAAATTCTCGACGTGCAAAGCCGCCCACCGATCTGGGTTACGCTCTACCTGATTCACGAGATTCTGCAAACATTAATTTGTGTACATGCCAACCAGATTATCCACCGAGACCTGAAACCTTCGAACATGATGGTCGAAAAAAACGGACGGGTGCGCCTTTTGGACTTCGGAATCGCCCGGGATGCCAATCCCGGTCAGGACATGACGCTTCCGGGAAGCGTTCTCGGAACTGCGGCCTACATGAGCCCCGAACAGGTCAAGGGTTTTTCCGTCACCTACGCTTCGGACCTCTTTAGCCTAGGCATCATCGCTTGCGAAATGATCATGGGAAAAAACCCGTTCCGCGGTGAATCGATGGAACTCACTTCGCAATACATTCTGAATCTGAACCTGAAAATGAACAATTTCCCTCCGGGAACGCCTTACCGCTTGCGCCGCTGGATTTTAAAATGCCTCGAAAAAAAGCCGCAGAACCGCTTTCCCTCCACCAAGGAAGCGGCGGATGCGCTCGCCCAAATCATGGACGGTTACCCGCGGCAGCTCGACATTCCCATGCGCGAATGGCTCACGGCCACGATGCGCAACGAACCGTTGCCGGAACTTCCCAAAAATTCCCGGATGGCGATATTCAAAATCGGAATTGGAATCGGAGCTTTTGCCGGAGCACTTCTCGCCACATTCATCACGGCTCTCGTCTGCCGTTAAGCGAAAAACATGGAAGCGAACTGGATAGATATTTTTTGCGGATCGGTCCTGCTGATCCTTTCCGCGCTCGGACTTTATTTCGGATTAGCGAAAACCATCGTCCATTTGGCCGCCTGGATTGGCGGAGCGCTCGGAGTTATCTACGCGCCCGACTTTCTCGGGCAAATCCTCTCGAACAACTTTGACTTTTCCGAAACGACGAGGGTCATCCTCACGCGGGTTCTCGGCTTTTTGCTGCCTTTTCTCGTCCTGCGGATTCTCGGGCATTTCATCAACAAGTTCATCAAGCGACATCTTTCGTTTCCCAATGCGATTGCCGGAGGATTCCTCGGGCTTGTCAAAGGCCTGATTCCGTGCCTCGTTTTGCTTTCGACGCTCTATCTTTTACCGCTTAGCGGAAATCTGGAAAACCAACGAGATAATTCCCTCGCCTATTCCCTCTACACAAAAATTCTGCGCGATTCCGGGGTCGAAGAAAAAATCACCGCAGCCCAGGATTCCATACAAAGTAAAATTACAGACAAGGTAAACGAAACGATTGACAGTTCCAAAGCGAAAATTTCAAAGGCAGCGAGCGAATCCATTCAAAACCGAATCGATTCGCTGTCCTTCCCGAAACGCTGAAAACCGTCTAAAGTTTATTTACAAAACTCTTCGCAACGAAGCGATTTCCCTGGATGAGAGTCACCATGTAACGACCTCGCGGAAGCGCTCCCCATTCGGCAACCGTGCCCGCTTTTTCGACAGACTTTTTCAACACGATGTTTCCGTTCAGGTCAAAGACGGCAAGCGTTCCCATCGACGGAAGATTGAAGAAAATCTGACCATCAGAGATTCGAAGCGAAGCCGGGGACGCATTTCTTCCAAAACGAACGGCAGTCGTTTGCGATGTTGAGTCCGAGTCTTTCCACAGGCGGACGCCTTCCACGTTGAATTCAAACTCATCGACATTCGGGCCTCCATCGGCAAAGATCGAAGCCAAAT
>JBNMGX010000160.1:0-5175 GCA_050872465.1 Hallerella sp. | reverse complement strand
TAGTGCTCAGTGATTAGTTAGGAATTAGAAATGAGGAATGAGTAATTGACAGTTTAGCGAACTGTAAGTCGTCAGGAATCAGTGGTTAGTGGTTAGAATTTAGAACTGAGAGCTTAGTGCTGAGTGCTTAGATTTGCAGACATCTATGTTCTTGCATTTCGGGCACTGTCCACTAAACTTAGACGTCCGCAGACTATTCCTTCATCCCGTGTCTCTCATACCGCCTCCCGAAAGCCTTTTATATTTTTAATCCCATGAAACAAAAAACAAAAAGACTCGAAAAGCACAAGGCCTGGACATTCCTTATCTACAGCCGCTTTCTGCTAACGCTTCTGCTTATCCTCGTCCAGCTGGCCTATTACGTCTATCTCTGTCTGCGTCTCACGCCATATAACAATTTTCTGGTCGGACTCAACTTCGTCATCGGCTTCGCATTCATCATCTATCTTATCAACTCGTCGCAGAAAAATGATTTCAAGCTGGTATGGCTGATTCCCGTCCTGATTTTTCCGATATTCGGGATTTCCATGTACTTTTTCACAAAGCTCAATTACGGAAAGAGAAAAGTCGGCAAGAAGCTTTCCCTGGCGAAGGAGATTACAAATAGATTCACCGCAAGCACAGACCATGACGAAAAGGCGCTGGAAACATTTCCCGAAATCAGGGACATCGCCACTTACACAAAAAGTATCGAACACTTTCCCTGCTTTTCCGGCAATCGCACGACCTATTATCCGAGCGGCGAAGCGGCCCTTCCCGACATGCTTTTCGCCTTGGAAAAAGCGGAGCGTTTCATCTTCCTCGATTACTTTGTGATTCAAATCGGAACTTTTTGGGACCAGGTTCTAAAAATTCTCGTCGAACGCGCCAGGCATGGCGTACAGGTGCGCATTCTATTTGATAGCATCGGTTCCGTCGGGCTGGCGTCGCGACGTTTTCGCAAGGCGCTCAAAGCCCTGAACATCGAAGCCAGGGAATTCATGCCGATGGTTCCAGTCTTCGATATGGGGCTGAACAACCGCGACCACCACAAAATCATGGATATCGACGGGAAAATCTGCTTCACAGGCGGGGCCAACCTTTCCGACGAATACATCAATCGGGATCATCACCGATTCGCTTATTGGAAAGACAGCGTTATCCAAGTAGAAGGAAGCTCGGTCCAATCCTTCACCAAGATGTTCCTCCAGATTTGGCATTCCCACGACAAGAAAACATTCGAAATCGAATCGGATTGCGAAAAATTTCTTACCGTCCGAACACAGGACATTAAAGCAGCGGGCGCTGTTATCCCCTACGCGGACGACGGTTACAATTCCCAGGATCTTGCCGAAAATGTTTACCACTACATCCTGGGAAAATCGCAAAAATACGTGCACATCATGTCGCCCTACCTGGTTCTCGACGACAGCATCCTCAATGCGTTAATTTTTGCCGCGGGCCGCGGCGTCGATGTCAAGGTAATCTTTCCCGGAAACTACGACCATTACATTACCTACTGCATCGGTCTGAGGTTTGCCAAGACGCTCATTCAAAGCGGTGTTCACGTCTATCTGTACAAGCCAGGTTTCGTCCACTCCAAGATTTTTGTCGCAGACGACCTGATGGCGACCGTCGGTTCTGTCAACCTGGACTACCGCAGCTTCGATTACCATTTCGAATGCGGAGCTTTCCTCTTCAAGACAGATTCCGTCCGGGACATTGAAAAAGACTTCCAAGCGACCGTTTCCCAGTGCGAAGAACTGACTCTCGAAAACTACAACAGCCAAGTTTCCCGCACACGGAGACTGCTCGGATGGCTCTGCAAGATTCTTTCGCCCCTGATGTGACACATACGGAAAAGGCTCCCGGAACCGGGAGCCTTTTCTTCGGAAATTTCGCTTTCGGAAATTAACGCTTCGAGAACTGGAAGTTCTTGCGAGCCTTCTTGCGACCGAACTTCTTACGTTCGACAGCGCGAGAGTCACGCGTCATCAGTCCTTCCTTCTTGAGAGCGGACTTGTCTTCTGCGTTGTTCGCCACAAGCGCACGAGCGATGCCCAAACGGACAGCACCCATCTGGCCAGCGATTCCGCCACCGTGAGCGTTGACTTCGACATCCCATTCGCCTGCATTGTTGAGAACGGAGAACGGAAGGTTCGCGATCATGTCCTGGACATCGGAATGGAAATATTCCTTGAAATCGCGACCATTGATGGTACGCTTGCCGGTACCCGGCTTCAAGATAACTGCAGCGATGGCGTTCTTGCGACGACCCGTGCCACGGTAGATCTTTTTAGATTTTGCGGTAGTAATAGCTTTATCCTCCGTCCTAGAAATCGAGAGTTACGGTTTCGAGGTGTTGGGCCGCGTGCGGCTGTTCCGCACCAGCGTAGATTTTAAGTTTCTTCATCATCTTCTTGCCCAGAGCGCTATGCGGGAGCATTCCCCAGATCGCTTCGGCGAGAGGTTCGGTCGGGTGCTTCGCCATCAGAGCGTCAAACGTGATCCAGCGCTCACCGCCGATGTGCCCCGTATGATGGAAATACTGCTTCTGCTGGGCCTTCTTGCCGGTCGTCCCGACCTTGCCCGCATTGATGATGACCACGAAATCGCCGGTATCGACGTTCGGGGAATAGATAGCCTTGTGCTTGCCCATCAAAAGACGGGCAGCGGTGCTGGCAACGCGACCGAGGGGCTTGCCTTCGGCATCGATGAGCTTCCACTGACGTGTGACCGTCTTGGGGTTCACCATAATGGTTTTCATATCGTTCCTCTAAAGTTGCTGCTCGGCACAAACGCGCTGCAGTTCATACCCAAAATTAGAAAGCCTGCAAAAAAAAGCAAGGGAGAAAATTTCGTATTTTGAGATTTTTTGGCTAAGATACGCTCGTTTTCATTCTATCAATTATATTGATTATATCAATCATAACATACAAATAAAGCAATCGTCATCATTTTTTTTGGCAAAGCAACTTTCCTAAAATTTTTCCAACCAAGAGAACAGCAAAACTTTTCACCCTTTGAAAAAATCCAAAAAGAAACAAAGTTTTTCAAAAATATTTTCTTAACGAAAACTTTCACACATTCGCAAAACTTCCAAACATTTTTTTCCTTTTATTCCCAAAATAGATTACATTTATTTTGCACATTATGCGAAATTGCTTTTGAGAGGTATCGATGGCCTATCCTGTACCCACAGACTGGACGATTTGCGGAACACTCAACAAAAACGGAGTTCCGTTTTCTGCGGGTAAGGTCTATGCCGACAATCTAAAAGATAAAGCAAAGATCCTAGAAATTCGCGCAATGGATGAACGCGCAAAGCGTACAGGGAATATCATCGAATCGATGTTCTACTTCTCTGTGCCTAGAAACGATACCTTGTTCTCTTATTGGGACATGGTCGCCGACAGACTTTACAAGATTCGCAATAGCTTAAACATCCAGGGTGTAAAGCGAACTTTGGCCTTGTTCGCTCCGCCGATTGACCCGGGAATGCTTGCGAAAGCCCGAGCGCTGGGAATATCTGTCGATTCCATCTTAAATTCAACGAACGAAAAGTTGCCGATATATCGTTTCCGAGTTATTGTCAAGCTCGCCGTCGATATGGCAAAAGATGCTTGCCAGATGGGTCGTGACCTGCTCGACATCTTAGAAAAGAAGGATGCAGAACAGCTTAGAGCATTCAAGGCCAAGTGCGACAAGGCGGTAGTAGCAGAAAGCAAAGCCGTGCACGAAATGGAAATCAAGTCTCTGGAAGCGGAAAAGGGCCGACTTGAAGAAAAGAAGACGGCGAAGCAGAACGCCGCCAAGAAAAAGAAGACGATGCACCTTATTTCGACAGCCGAGAAAAAATATCAGAAGCTGATGGAAAAGGTCGCAAAAATCCAGGAAACGGTTGAAAAAGTCCGCAGCATGGCGTCCGCGACATTCAAGATTCCCGATTTCAAATACGGTGCCGTTACCAACGCATTCGGTGGCCCCCGCTTCGACATCGAATCTCTAGGCGGAACAAAACTCGCCGAAAACCTGGTAAGCGCGGCAGAAAGCTATGCGGCAAGGTTTGCGCAAAGGCAGCTCGACGCTGCCAAGGTAAAGCTGCAGGCGGCGCAGGAACGTCTCAAAAAAGAATGGACTGTCGAAGATGAACTTGCCGACGCCGAAATCGTCGAAGTCGAAAAGCAGGAAGTCGTAAACGAAATCAAAACGCAACAAGTCGAAAAGAAACATAAGAGCATAGAAAACGAAATCCTTCACTCCGAACAGGTTTACGAAATTTTGAGCGAAAAGTTCACGAATAGCGAACTGTATGGTTGGCTAGAAAAGGAAATGGGCAAGGTATTCCGAAGCTATGTAGCCCTGTTGCTAGATGTAGCCAGGATGGCGGAAAGGGTTTACCTTTTTGAAATAGAAGGACAAACGGACGCTGATTACAACTTTATCAAAACCGATCATTGGGATAACTTCCGTAAGGGCCTGCTTGCTCCAGAAAGAATATTGCTAGACTTGAGAAGAATGGAAAAGGCCTATCTTGAAAATGATGTGCATGAAATTGAAATCACAAAACCCATTTCGTTGAAAAATTTGAAGACATCTGATAATGAAGAATGTGCCCTAGATATTTTACGCTCTTCAGGCGCATGTACCTTTAAAATCGGAATGGAACTATTTAGTGCCGATTTTGAAGATTTCTTTTTCCACCGGATCAAAGATGTTCGGCTACAGATAAAGTTATCTGACGAAAAATGTTGCTTCATGAACGCAGAATTGTCATTGACAAAATGTTTTATCGATATAAAGAAAAATGCGGTCAAGGAAGCCGATTTTGTTCAGGCCGGAGAACAGGGAACATTTGCAACCTGTCTCGCCAATAAAGAGCCTCGATTATTTGATTTTAGTTTCGATTCAAATAGTCGAAAGATTTTTGAAAATGCCGGGGCTATTTCAGAATGGAGTTTAAAAATAACCGGATTGAATAAGGTTGACGAGACCTACCCCATTGAGGACACAATCATTTATCTAAGCTATACAGCTAAAAATTAGAGGAATCACCACTGCTGTCCACTAAAAAAAGAGCTTAATCGTCTGGATTCTGCATAAATAAAGGGCTAGAGACGATTTTGAAAGCGAACGGACTTGAAATTTTCCGACTAAAAACATACCTATAAGGGCATGTTTAGAGATCAATACGTC
>JBNMGX010000159.1:0-5232 GCA_050872465.1 Hallerella sp. | reverse complement strand
GTCATGGAGTTTTGAAAAATCACAAATCTAAAAATAATTTATTTTGAACATCCAAAAAAAATTTTAGGAAAAACCGCAAGCGATAAACGCAATGGAGCAGTTTTCAAAAAATTAGAGTATTTTTTATTTGTCAAGCCAAACCGGAGATCTCATCATGAAAGCAAAGCTCGTTTCTTTGACACTGGCCGCTCTTGCCATCTGCTCGGCAAATTCCTTTGCCCAAGCGATTACGCCAAACCGCATTGGTCCCGTAAGTCAATACGGGAAGCTGATGACCGGCAAAAATTCCGCAAACGAAGGACGCATTTACGGTTCCTGCAAAGGTGTCGCCGAAGGATCCGAAGTCCAGGTCCGCGGCATGAGCCTTTACTGGAGTCTCCTCGACAGGGCGACTGATTTTTGGACAGAAGCCGGCGTCACATCGATGGTAAACGACATGAACATCCAAATCGTCCGCGCCGCCATGGCGACTGGAACAGAAAACTGGAGCGGTCCCTACAAAGGTTACCAACTCGATGCTACGAACCAGAAGAATCTGGTCAGCGCCGTCGTCGAAGCCGCCATCAAAAACGACATCTACGTCATCATCGACTGGCATTCCCACGAAGCGACAGGTCAAGTGGAAAGCGCCAAAGGATTCTTTTCGGAAATGGCGCAAAAATACGGCAGCTACGATAACGTCATTTTTGAAATTTTCAATGAACCGCAAGATATCGCCTGGGCAAATATCCAAAATTATGCGAACCAGATCATCCCCGTCATCCGAGAATATTCCGACAACCTGATTCTCGTGGGGACGCGCGCCTGGGACCAGCACCCGGAAGAAGTCATCGGAAACGAAGTAACCGATAGCAAGAACAACACCGCCTATACGCTCCACTACTATGCGATGAGCCATTGCGTAAGCGGTTCTTACAGTTGGGGAGCTTCTTGCGAAGGTGCAAACGGCGAAAAAGCCATCAAGGCAGGTCTTTCCGTTTTCATCAGTGAATGGGGAACGGGAACGGCGGACGGCGGCGGAACCCCGGGACAGGCGAAAAACGACGAATGGCAAGCCTTTGCAAACAAATACAAAATTTCCTGGGCAAACTGGAGCGCATCCCGGATAAATGAAGGGACTGCGGCCTTCACGGAAGGATCGACAGCGAACAATTTGCAATACTCCGCTTCGGGAAATCTGGTCAAAAGCTATCTCGCCACAAACCCGACATCCTACACAGCCTGCAGTACCGAAATTCCCGACACAAGCAGTACCGGAATTGAAAAATCTTTCCGTTTGCCTTCCCTTGAATTAAAAATGACGAAACAGGCGGTCCAACTGGTAAACGCTAAGAATCCCTCCATCCACCTTTACGATCTCCAGGGGCATTCCTTGAAAAGCTCAAGAACAAGTTCGCTTTCTCTGGAAAACCTCCCGAACGGGACTTATATCGTCAAGGCAAGCGATGGCAGACAAAACCAGATGCAATCCATCCGGATTACAAGATAATATTACGAACAAGCTCCGCCAAAAGCGGAGCCTTTTTGTTTTCAAGAAATGCCGGAATCTATATCTTTGCAAACCCTAAAAAGTCTTCGTCACGTTACAGAAGAAGCGCGTACGATCATCTCCGCCGTTTGGAACCCGTACAAGTTCCTCCCCAATCGCATGTAAAATCGTAGCCGAAAGCGAAAGCCCGACTCCCGGAAATTTCTGTACAAACGAAGCGTTCCAGTACCACGAACCTTTCACCAAAAAAGGATCTTCCGTCCTCAGGTTCCAACGAGCGTCCGAGCGATATGTCCAGGCGTGTTGGATTTCAAAACGATTCCACAGATTCCAGGATGCGGCAATCGAAAGCCAGTTTTCTACCGGGCTGACTTCAAAGCGTTCTTCATCTCCATCGATACGCTCGAATCCGGCCCGAGCAAGGAGCGAGAACATTTTTTCATAATAGAATGCGACAAAAGATTCCCCTGTAAATCCGCGAATCCACGAATCGATGCGGTCAACGTTTCCCGTGCGATAGCCCACTTTCTTCCGCCCGACTTTTTGGACGATATATTCCTTTACATCAAACGTCTCGGCGCCCTTTTCAAACCATCCGGCAAAATTCATTCCAAGCCCAAAAAACTTGGAACGGCTTTGGACATCCAGAAAAACACGATGCAGCTGCATCCAGCCGTCCGCTTTTAGAGAAATCGTATCCGAATCGAAATACTCAAAATCTTCTCCCAGCGGATTCAAAGCCGACGCAAAATGATTCTTGAACCCAATTCTGGTAACGATACCGGTAAATGCCGGAAGCGTCAAATCCACACTGTCCTTGCTTGCAAAATCCCGCCCGCTTGTTCCAACGAATCCCGCAAGCTGCAAGCGTTCTACGGGTCGCACGGCATATTCCAAGAACGGGAATGCGACATAATCGTCTTTAATCCCGAACGGAACAAATGCGCTGTCATCGACCACTCGAAACGCGACGCCCAGAGCGACATTCCAAAGCCTTGTTCTCGCTGCAAGCGAATCTTCGCCGAGCCGGACCGAACCGTTCCACTCTTTCCGATTGCCGACCAGCCTTTTTGCCGAAAGCGTGTATTCCGCATTTTCATAGACAAGCGACGCATGAAGGTACTTCGAATCAAAACGAGATTCAACGCGAGGCTTGTACTCGATGGGAAGCCAGCGATTGCTTTCTCCATAAATCCAGACATATTCGTGCCCGGCGAGAAGGGAAACGTCAAAGACTTTTGCGCTAAACCCCAAGCCCGCATAGGCCGTACTCGTAAACGGAAGATTTTCCCCGAAAATGGAAAATTCATCCGTCTTCACCATATCCCGCCGAATCTTTCGCAAATTATTCGAATAATGGTCGATTTGAAAATAACGCGCGGTCGCCCAGATGCCGCTATAAGATTTTGAGCGGAATCCTCCTTCAAGCATCGGTGTGCGATTTTCTTCATGCGCCAAAAGGCCTCCGCGAAGCGGATCCTGGTACATCAAATCGCCGATTTCGTTTCCGACCGAAAGCCATACGGACGGAGAAAAGGGAGTCCACGAAGGCGTCCCCGAGATCCTGTTCACAAAAATTCTATTCCGAATTTTCAAAGGATTCCACTCTTCGCTTTCGGAATGGATTCCTCCCATTTGGGAACCCCGGTCAAAGACATAAGTCGGGGAAGCCGTCAAGAAAGTTCCGTCATTCCGAGTATCCTGCATTCCCTCTGTTTCCGGAGCGATTTCCGCAAGAGCCCCCTGGAAAAAAAGGAGAATCGCAGTAATTAAAAGTTTCTTTCGCATTTCAATTCCCTACCAGAGTTTTCGTTGCAGATAAAATCCAAACCACGCTGTCTGCGATGTTTCCGGTTCCGTCCACAGGGTTTCAAAGTAAAACTTCGCCCCCATCCGCCAGTTTTCAAGCTTCAGAATCGGCAGGTCGAGACGCGCATAAAAACCGAATTCCGTTTCATTGTCTTCAAGCGTAGAGCGTGAAACATCTCCGTCATCATCCGCTCGCATCCAAACGCAGCTGAATCCTGCACCAATGGCTATCGGTTTCGCAATCGGCAACGGATAATCCAGTCCGACCCTTCCGTTCACCTGGTGGATGCCAGGATATTCCACATCGCCCTTTGTCGGAAGATAAGAATATCCGAACTGGACTACACCACGAAACTTTTCAAAATAGAGATATTCAAATTCAAGCAATCCATAGTAAGTATTATCCAGAGCATCCTGCACATCGTCCAAAAAATAAAGCGCTCCGCCTTCAATCCCTATTCCCGCATGGGAAAATTCCGTTTTAGACGAATCCGTTTTTGCGAACAGGGATACCACGCACAAACTAATCAAACAAATTAATTTCTTCATTTTATTCTCCGAATCGCCTGGGCAAAGAAACGATCCAATCCAAACGAATTTTTCCCGATACGAAGCGCTTCTCCGAGTTTTTCAAAACCAGAGCGAATCTCCAAAAATTTTTTGACGACATAATCTGTTTCGGCACGGTCCGGGCTGCAAGTTGCATACACGAGAATTCCTCCGATTTTCAAAGCCTCGGAAGATTTTTCAAGAATCCGCAACTGAAGTTCCGGCAAAGTTTTAAAGTCATCGGGCGCCAAGCGATATTTGGCTTCGGGACGTCGAGAAAGGACTCCCAAATTCGAACAAGGAACATCGAGAAGAATCCTGTCAAACTTTTTATCAAAGTCCGAAGCGAGAACATCCAACGCCTGCACACGGACATTCTGCAAATTCAACCGCCGATGCAGATCTTCCATCGAACGCAAGCGTTCCGCAGACACGTCCGAAGCGAGGATTTTCGCCGTCGGGAACATTTCCGCGATAAGAGCCGTCTTTCCGCCGGGAGCCGCACATGCATCCCACACAAATGAATCTTCCTGAACATCGAGCAACTTGACGACTTCAAGTGCAGCCGGATTCTGCACCGAAAAAAATCCCTGAGCAAAAGCCTCCCCTTTTAAAAGTTCGCCCAAGTGCGGTTCATCGGGAGCGTCAAGAATTTCCAAATAGCGATTTTCGTAAATTCGGCCAGAAAGATTCAAATCTGCTTTCAACTTTTCCGCAGAGATTTTCTTTTCGTTTACGCGAATCCACTGGCTCGGCCTCTTGACGCTTTCTTCTGCGATTTCCGTCGCCACATCCTTGCCATAAAAATCCAGAAGACGGCGCACAAGCCATTCCGGCATGGAATTTTCCAGACTGATTTTTCGCACATTCTGGGCGGGAAGTTCGGGCAAGCCTTCACGTTCAATCTTTCGCAAGATACCGTTTACCAACTTGACTGCGCCTTCCCCCAAGCCTACCCGACGAACCAGTTCCGCGCTGGTATTGACCGCCGCACTCGCTGGAACGGACTCCATAAAGCATAACTGATAAATGCCCAGTTCCAGCACACATTGCACTTCAAGTTTCGGCATCCGCCGAGCGCGCTTCTTGATTGCATACAAAAGAAGTAGATGTCTGCGACACACACCGAGGGCAAGCTCTTTCGCAAAAGGGGAGAGGGAATGTTCGCGAATCAGCTTTCCCTTTTTCAGCCAATCGAGAACGGCAAAAAAAGCGGCAAGGCGTTCCTTTAAGCAATCGTTTTGAAGCACAGCGTATCCTTCTTCTGAATTCCGCGCAAGAAATCCGCAGCGGACATGGAACGTTTTCCTTCTAGCTGGATTTCAAGGATTTCCAGTTCACCGTTGCCCGTTCCGACAAAGAGCTTTCCATCCTGGACTTTCCCC
>JBNMGX010000158.1:0-5233 GCA_050872465.1 Hallerella sp. | reverse complement strand
AAAGGCGCTCGCCGACAAAAAAGTCGGGGACAAGTTCTCGATCGACGTCGCGCCGGGCGAAGGCTATGGCGAATACAATTCCGAGCAGGTGCAGACCGTTCCCAAGAAAGCGTTCCAGGCAGAAGAAATCAAGCCGGGGATGGTCTTCTACGCGCAGACGCCGGCAGGCACGATTCCTTTGACCGTCAAGAAGGTCGAAGAAGAAAACGTCACCGTTGACATGAACCATGAACTCGCCGGAAAGACGCTCCACTTCGAAATCGAAGTGATGAAAGCCGACCCGATGACCGAAGAGGAAATCAAGGCGCTCGAAGAGGAGCACCACTGCTGCGGAAAGCACGGCGACGGCGAATGCTGCGGAAAGCACAAACACGAAGACGGGGAACATCACTGCTGCCACGGCGAAGGCCACAAGGACGGCGATCACCACTGCTCTTGCGAGGACAAGGAATAACTTCCAGATCCCGCAACGCAAAAAAGTCCGCCTCGCAGCGGACTTTTCGTTTATCTGGAACCACAAATCAAGTGTGGTAGTTGGGAGCTTCCTTTGTAATCGTCACGTCATGCGGATGCGATTCGCGGAGACCCGCGTTCGTGATGCGCACAAAGGTCGCCTTCTTGTAAAGTTCATCCAGGTTCGCCGCCCCGGCGTATCCCATCGCGGAATGGATGCCGCCAATCAACTGGTAAATCGTATCGCGGAGCGGTCCCTTGTAAGGAACGCGTCCTTCGATGCCTTCGGGGACATACTTCTTTTCCTCGGTGACGCTTCCCTGGAAGTAACGGTCTGCGGAACCGGCCTTCATCGCGCCGAGCGAACCCATGCCGCGGTAAGCCTTGTAGCTGCGACCGTCGGCGAGGATGATTTCTCCCGGGCTTTCTTCCGTCCCGGCAAAGAGGCTTCCGACCATCACGGCGTTTCCGCCCGCAGCGAGAGCCTTTACGATGTCGCCCGAATACTTGATGCCGCCATCCGCGATAATCTTCACGCCGGCCTTTCGAGCCGCCTTGCCGCACTCGACAACTGCGGAGAACTGCGGGTAGCCGACGCCAGCGACGATGCGGGTCGTGCAGATGGAACCCGGACCGATACCCACCTTCACCACGTTCGCGCCGCACTTCGCAAGTTCCGTGACCGCTTCCGGCGTGCAGACGTTCCCAGCGCAAATCGTGAGCTTCGGGTATTTCTTGCGGACCGTCTTGACCATGTTCCGCACACCGACATGATGCCCGTGCGCCGTATCGATCACTACCATATCGACACCCGCATCGACAAGAGCCTTGACGCGTTCGAGCGTATTCGCCGAAGTGCTGACCGCCGCAGCAACCAAGAGCTGCCCGTTCTTGTCGAGGCTCGCGTTCGGGTTGCTTTCGCGCTTCAAAATGTCGGTCATCGTCACAAGGCCCTTGAGCGCGCCCGTCGCATCGACAAGCGGAAGCTTTTCCACGCGATGCTCGTTCAAAATTTCCTTCGCCTTCGCAAGGCTGATCTTCGGGGAAGCCGTAATCGGATTCTTCGTCATCACGTCGCGGATTTTCACCGAATGGTCCGTAATCATGCGCAGGTCACGGCTCGTCAGCATCCCGACCAGCTTTCCCTTCGAGAGAATCGGAAAACCGCTCACCTTCGTTTCGAGCCTTGTCCTGTAGGCATCGCTCACCGGCTGGTCCGCATCGAGCGTCACCGGGTTCGAAACGATTCCCGACTGCCAGCGCTTGACCTTGCGGACTTCCTCGGCCTGCGCTTCGATGGACATGTTCTTGTGGATAACGCCGAGACCGCCCTGGAGAGCGATCGAAATGGCGAGCGGCGCAGTCGTCACCGTATCCATCGCCGCGCTGATAATCGGAATGTTCAGCTTGATATTTGCAGAAAGTTGGGTCTTGACATCCGTCTGGGTAGGTAAGACCGCGGATTCCCCCGGCACGAGCAAAACGTCGTCGAACGTGAGGGCTTCGGGAAGTAGTTTCATAAGAACCTCTTTTTGCGCAAAAAAGATAGAAAATTTTGAACGGTCAACGTCTAGGTTTAGGGAGTAGGAAACAGGGAATAGGGATTAGTTCGCGGACATTTAAGTTTTTGGGAAGCGGCATGAGGGACATGGGAAACGGAATATAATACGATGTATTCCCCGACATTCTTTTCCACGTTATTCCCCGGTTTGTTACGATGTCATTCCCGTGCCCGTCCGCCGCGGCGGACACAGACACGGGAATCTGTTTTCAGACAAGGGATTGCCGGGTCACGCCCGGCAATGACAGGGTCAAGCCCGATGATGATATGTTGCAAAGAACGGCAATGACAGGTTAGCGAGCTTGCCGAGCTAAGTCCGATAATGGCAGTTAAGTATGCGATTTTCCGTCCGATGTCATTTTCACGTCATTTCCCTCGACACGCTACGATGTCATTCCCGTGCTCCGACACGGGAATCTCCTTTTGTAAGAGATTGCCGGGTCACGCCCGGCAATGACACATTAGGCGACATTGCTGGGGATGACCGCTTGGAAGTAAAAGTTCGCTTAGACATCCCTTGTCCCTCAAAGCAGGTCCCGCTTTACACAACTGTTTCCTGCTTCCTGATTCCTCTTAACTCTCAACTATTAACTATCCACTAACAACTAATCCCTTCTAACCACTGATTCCTGATTTTTCACAACTCTTGACCATCAAAAAAGCCCACCATGCGGCAGGCTTTACAAAAGTCAAAACACAGCAAAAAAGGTGTTTGTTTAAATTGACAGAGATACTTCAATTCTTCTATAAAAAGAAAAGCCCGCGTTTCCGAGAGCTTTTATAGAATAGCATGTAAGGGACTCGAACCCTTGTTACCGGCGTGAGAGGCCAGCGTCCTAGACCGCTAGACGAACATGCCAAAGACAGGGCAATTATAGTAAAATTTTTTGCGGCTGTAAACCGGCAAAAATTATCGGCAAAGTTTCCGCAAAAAAAGACCCGCAACACATGCGAGCCTTTTTCACAAAAACCATAAACCGGCGAATTATGCCTTCGGTTCTTCCGCGGTTTCTTCGAGCGGAATTTTCTTGATGGCGTTGCGGCGACCGTAGCGAACCTTCGACGGTTCGAATTCGGCAGCGGCGGGAGCTTCTTCAACGACAGGCGTCGGAGCAGGAGCGGCTGGAACCGGAGCTTCCGGGAGGGCAGCCTGGACACGCGGAGGCAGCGGACGGCGGCCTTCGGTACGCGGAGCTTCGGGAGCGGAAACAGGTTCCTGCGGAGCGGGGGCGACCGGGGTCTGCACAGCGGGCGCAACCGGAGCGGCTTCGACAGGAGCCGACGGAGCGGAAGCTTCTACGGCAAAGTCACGGCGGCGGTCATTGCGACGATCGTTGCGGCGGTCATTACGTCCATTGCGGTCACGGTTGAAGCTGCGATCCTGGCGACCGGCATTGGCAGATCCGCGTTCCCGGCGATCGTTTCCGCGTCCGTTATCATGGCGTTCGTTGCGCGCGGCCATATCCTGGGCGCTGACCGGATGACGGTTCGGCTTCAGGTTGGTATCCGAAACGCGCTTGACAATCGGAGTGTGGAGCATCGTGATGAGCTTATTCACCTTGGACAAGATAACAATGCCAAGAACAACCGCAACGGCGGCAAGTACGAGAGTGATGTATTCCATTTAAGGTACCTCAATCAAAGGGTGACACAAAGACCGGCTGGAAGGACCGCCTTCGCGGAAGTCGTGAAATGGGAGGCTATTTTCTAACGCTCAAAGAAAGAGCTCGACAGCCTATGGGAAAAGCCCAAAAGCGGGCAAAATCGCCAACTGGCGAAAAAAGAGCGACTTCGGGACCTAATTTAGCTAAAAGTCGACCAGAGCGTATTGTCCGCTCCCATTTTTGTCCATTTTGCACGCCCAAAATTTTTTCCCGGTCGGCAACGCAAAAAAAATGTGCACTAACCATATTGACAATTAAACAGATGTGCACTATTTTTAAAGAAAAACGAGGATTCCATGGATACGTCTAAAAAACCGCTCACCGACCGGCAGAAGGAAGTATATGATTACATCCGCTCCTGCACGGAAAAAGAAAAAATGCCGCCGACCGTCCGCGAAATCGGCGACAAGTTTCACATTTCCTCCACAAACGGCGTCCGTTCCATCTTGGCGGCGCTCATCAAGAAAGGCTATATCCGGCGCGCTCCGCGTCTGAGCCGCGGCATCGAGGTTCTCAACGAGCAGACAAAGCGTTCTTCGGGAAAATCCGCAAGCCCCGAAAATTCCGTCGAAGTTCCCATCATCGGGCGGGTGGCCGCCGGGACACCGATTCTCGCCGTCCAAAACATCGAAGGGACCGTCACCGTTGACAGAGACTTTCTCGCAAGCCAGCCGAATGTCTTCGCGCTCCATGTCAAAGGCGATTCCATGATCAACGCGGGAATCTTTGACGGAGACCTGGTCTTCGCCCGCTCCCAGACCGTCGCCGAACGCGGAGAAATCATCATCGCCCAGGTCGATGACGAAGCGACCGTCAAGTACTACCAGCCCGAGCCGGATCACATCGAGCTCCGACCGGCCAATCCGAAATACCAGCCGATCATCGTCAATCCCGACCGAAAGTTTTCCATCGCCGGGCGTGTCATTGGCGTTCTCCGCAAGATCAACTAGGTCCAACAGAAAAGACCCGAACATCCGGTCCGGGCCTTTTCAAGATTTAACGAGAGAGCTTTAACCGATGTCCGAATCGTCGTCGAGATCGAGATCCTTGTCGGCCTCCTCGATTTCCTGCTGGGACGGGGCTTCGCCAAAGTCGTCGTCGCGGGCTTCGTCCAGGGAATCCGCTCCGAGAAGCTTCGCCTGGTAATTCAGGTGGCGGGCTTCCTTCGAAAGTCCCAGTCCGAGAATTTCGGCGCACTCTTCGCAGTAGCCTAAATCCTTATCGACGCGGAATTCGGGAGAGACGAGATTCCGGCAGCACTTGGTGCACAGCTGGTTCGAACATTCTTTCGTAAAGCGCAGATTCTCTTCCTGCAGCTCCTGGACCACGCGCGCATAGAGTTCTTCAGGGGTTTCCTCGGCGAGAGACGCCCGGTGGCGCATACTCGCAGTCGGCTTTTCCACCACTTCCGACGAAACTTTTTTCTTTGATGAGCGATCTTCCTGTTCGTCATCTTCAAAGAAGAATACAACCTTGGCCATTTTGGCACCGCTTCTCAGGAGAACGGAATCCTCGACAGGTTCATTCGCCTTGGACTTTTCCGCGGGAACCGTTT
>JBNMGX010000157.1:0-5293 GCA_050872465.1 Hallerella sp. | reverse complement strand
TGATATCGGCGACCATGTACTTTCCAAACTGTCGGACCTCATCAGCGCATCCATCCGTTCATGCGACGTACTCGGGCGCTGGGGCGGCGAAGAATTTGTCTGCATTTTGTCCAACACGAACCTGAACGGGGCAAAAATCCTCGCGGAACGCATCCGACGCCAGGTCGAAACCGCGGACTTTTCCCCGCTTAAGCAGCTGACGATTAGCATCGGGATCACCGACGCCAAGGCAAACGATACATACCAGGGCCTTCTCCAGCGACTAGACAAGGCGCTTTACGATGCGAAGAAGGGCGGACGAAACCGAGTCGCCGCGCGATGAAGACCGATTACCCGATAGCTGTCGAGACTCCGGGCAATCCCTCTCGGCTTTCAAAAAATTATATTCACCCTGTATGAAAATTTCAGACAAGGCATTCGGTTACATTTCCTTCGGTGCAATCGTCTGCATTCTTACCGGCGTGAGCATCGGAATGTGGCATGCCCACCGTGAAACGTCCTCGCAGGCTGTCATCGACTTCGACGAACTAGGAGCGCTTTCCCCCGAAGATCCCGTCACCGAAAACGGCTATGAAATCGGTCGTGTCGGAAGCGTCGAATGGCTCGGCGACAGATCGCGAATTACGGTCGTTTTCGACGAACCGATAACCCTCCGCGAAGGAACGCGTTTCCGCAATGCGGCCTTTGCGCTGATGGGCGGTCGCCGAATCGAGCTGGTCCGTCCGCGAACCGGAGAAGCCCTCCCCAAGGACTACGTTTTCCGCGGGGAATTCGTCCCGGGCATTACGGAATCGCTCCGATTCATCTCGGATATCCGCGAACAGGCGCTCAACATGCAAAAAATCGTCAAAGCGCTCCTCTCCGGCACGGATTCCACGCCGGGCGTCGTCCAAAAGTTCAAGGCATCCGAACAGGCGCTCGAAGCTCTCCTGGAAAACCTGGAAACGACCGCTGAACTCGGAGATGAAAAACTGAGAGAAGTTCTCGACCAGGCGACCGTCGCATCCGAAACAATCGGAAAGACGGCGAACTCCGCGGATTCCGTTTTCCACGCCGTCAACGCCCAGGCGAAAAGTTCCATCGAAACGGCCAAAGCCGGTTTGAAAGACCTATCGCAAGGCGTTTCAAAAATCGATTCGCTGGTTCGAGCTGTCGAAAGCAGCGAAGCCGGCAAGAACCTGCTCGCCAAAAAGGAACTCTTCGAAACCATCCAGGAAACCGTATCCAAGATGCAAGATCTCATCCAGGCGGTAAACACCAAGGACATCGCCGTTTACGACGAAAACGGGAACAGGGTCAAGCTCGTCCGGTGGAAAAATCTGAACATCATCGGCAAGACCGCCCGCGAAAAAGCGCAGGAAAGGCAAAAAAAATCGCCAGACACCCCTTGACAGGATTTTTTTGCTTTTATATATTTGGGTCACTCCAATGCCTCATAGCTCAGTTGGTAGAGCCCCTGACTGTTAATCAGGTTGTCACTGGCTCGAGTCCAGTTGAGGCAGTAAAAAAGACTTCGCAAAGCGAGGTCTTTTTATTTTAATTTTCTGCGAAGTTTAATTTAGGACAAGAACGCTTGTCAAGTATTGAATCTCTCATCATGTGCTATTTTAGCATGAAATTTCAGATGTTTTTAGCGCAAGCACGGAATTAAAATGGCTTAGGGCAAGGTGCGTTAGCGAAGGCTGGAACGCCCGACGGCGGCAGGCGAAACGAAGCGGAGCGGAATGCAGACCGCAGCCGGAAGCCTCGGA
Source organism: Hallerella sp. (assembly GCA_050872465.1). Classification (GTDB taxonomy): domain Bacteria; phylum Fibrobacterota; class Fibrobacteria; order Fibrobacterales; family Fibrobacteraceae; genus Hallerella. The sequence continues at coordinate 3,542 of JBNMGX010000157.1, read as the reverse complement.
AAAAAACAAATATTTGACCAAGCGACAAAAATATTGGCTTAACAGGCTTAAAGTCAATAAAGATTCCTGCAAGCGTAACCATAAACTCGGTGGACATCGTGCTGGCAGATCCGTTCTTTGGCTGCACGGCTTTAACAGATGTGTACTACGCCGGCACAATGGATGACTGGAACAAGCTGAAAGATAAAGTGTCGCCCAATGAGGCAGAGGTGCGCCATAAAGCTGTAGAAAATGGATTTAGTTCCGCACCGCTCACCACCGCAACAATACACTGCTCGGATGGGGATATAACACCGTAGCCACACAACGTGTCATTGCCGGGCTTAGCTCGACAAGCTCGCTAACCTGTCATTGTCGGGTTTAACCCGACTATACCTTTATTAAAGCGACCGTTCAAACCTCTCGAGAAGCTCCCTGCCCGCGGGCCATTCGCCCAGATCCGTCTGCGCATTGATATGCCCGAGAGCGCCAACGTTTTCAAGGCTTGATCCCCAAGACCTAGCAAACAGGCGCGCGCGTTCCATCGAGACATACGGATCGTTTTCGCTTGCGACGACCATCGACGGGACGGGAAGCCTTTTCAGCGGGACCGGGGCGAAATCGCGGATGATTTCCACCGAATCCGCATCCGCCGGAGCGACCAGGAAAGCCCCGCGGACAAAGGGACTTTTTTCTCGGAGAAGCCATTCGACAGCGGTCACCGCCCCCAGGCTGTGCGCGACGAGAACCGTGTCCGACTTCAATCCGGCGATGTACCGGGAAAGCCTTTCCACCCAGTCCCTTTTCTCCGGATGTTCCCAGTTTTCCTGGACGACGCGTTCCGAATCCGGGAGGCTTTTCTCCCAGAAACTCTGCCAATGCTTCGGCCCCGAATTGTTGAGGCCCGGGATAATCAAATGATGCATGGTTCAAATATAGCAGCCCGCCGCCTCGAAAATAGCCGATTTTTCTAAATTTGAAACACTATGAGCATTCAGAATAATGACCTGTGGATTGGTGTCGATGTCGGTTCGACTACCGTGAAAATTGCCGTCGTCGATCCGGCAACCGAAAAGCTCCTTCATTTTACCTACGAGCGTCACAATGCGATGCAGGCGAAGAAAGTCTATGAAGTCCTTTCGACCGCCCACGGGATGTTCCCCGACAAGAATTTCCGGGTGGCATTCTGCGGATCCGGTGCGCAGCCATTCGCCGACGCGACACACGCGTTCTTTGTCCAGGAAGTCGTCGCCAACGCTCTCGCCGTGAGAGCGACCCACCCCGAAGCCCGGGTCGCCATCGAACTTGGCGGACAAGACGCAAAAGTCGTCTTCTTTGAAAAGGACAAGGGCACAGGAAAGCTCATCGCGAGCGACATGCGCATGAACGGCGTGTGCGCCGGCGGAACCGGAGCGTTCATCGACCAGGTGGCGGGACTTCTCCGCATCAAGACGGAACAGTTCGAATCGTTCGCAGCCCGCGGCACAAAGGTTTACGAAATTTCGGGGCGCTGCGGAGTCTTCGCCAAGACGGACATCCAACCGATGCTCAACAGCGGCGTCGCCAAGGAAGACATCGCCCTTTCGAGCTTCCACGCAATCGCCAAACAGACAATCGGCGGTCTCGCGCAGGGCATGGAAATCAAGCCGCCCGTCATCTTCGAAGGCGGACCGCTCACGTTCAACGCGACGCTCGTCCGCGCCTTCAAGGAACGCCTCGGCATCTCCGACGAGCAGGCCATCCGACCGGAACATTCCGAAGTCCTCGTCGCCTACGGGGCAGCGCTTTCCGTCGGCAGCATGTTCGCGGACAAGGAATGCGGCTACAGGCGGGAAGGCTCGCTCGAAATGCTCAAGCACTTCAACGAGATCCGCCTCGCCGAGCGCAAGGACCATTCCGAACCGTTCTTCAAAAGCGAAGCGGAATACGAGCTCTTCAAGCAGACGCACCCGCTCGCAAGCCCGAACTATCCGCAGCCGCCTTCCGGCTCCACCATCAATGCGTACCTCGGCATCGATGCGGGTTCGACGACGACCAAGTTCGTCCTGCTCGACGAAAACGAGAAGGTCATCGACGGTTTCTATTCCGGAAACGAAGGCGAACCGCTCGCCGTCCTGAAGAAGGCGCTCAACGACTTAGCGGACCGCTACGAGGAATACGGCTGCAAGCTCAACATTCTAGGCGTCGGAACGACCGGCTACGGCGAACAGCTCTTCGCTAGGGCCGTCCACGCCGACTATCACACCGTCGAAACGGTCGCCCACGCAAACGCGGCGCAAAAGCTCCGACCGGACGTTTCCTTCATCCTCGACATCGGCGGCCAGGACATGAAGGCGATTTCCATCCACGACGGCGTCGTCACGGGCATCATCCTCAACGAGGCATGCTCTTCGGGATGTGGATCGTTCATCGAAACGTATGCGAAGTCGCTCGGCGTCCCCATGGAAAAAATCGCGGAACTCGCTTTCAACGCGAAGAACCCCTCCGAACTCGGAAGCCGCTGCACGGTCTTCATGAACAGCTCGATCATCACCGAGCAACGCGACGGCAAACAGCCCGAAGACATCATCGCGGGCATCTGCCGCTCCATCATCCTGAACGTGTTCACGAAAGTCATCCGCATCCGCAACCTCGAAACGCTCGGAAAGGTCGTCGTGGTCCAAGGCGGAACTTTCAAGAACGACGCGGTACTCCGCGCCTTCGAACAGCTCACGGGAATAGTCCCCATCCGACCGGAACGCCCAGGCGAAATGGGTGCAATCGGAGTCGCCCTTCTCACGAAAAAGTTCATGGAGAACAAGAAGAAGGAAGACCCGAACTACCGCTCGACGTTCATCGGCCTCGAAGCGGCCCGCAACCTAAGCTGGGACAACAAGCCCGGCATGATCTGCGGCTACTGCACAAACCACTGCTCCCGCACGATAGTCACGTTCAGCGACGGTTCGAGCTACGTCACCGGGAACCGCTGCGAACGCGGAGAGGTCACCGCCGACCCGAACGACCCGAAGACGAAAGCGCTCATCGCGGAAATCAACACGAAGATGCTCGCCGTGCCCGACATGGTCAAGCGTACGAACCAGCTGCTAGTCACGGACTACGCGCCGAAACAGCTCCTCCCGCAGACGGGAAAGACCATCGGCATTCCGCGGGCGCTCGAATTCTGGTCGAGCCTTCCCTACTGGAAAGCGTTCTTCACCTCGCTCGGCTACACGGTCGTCATCAGCCGTCAGAGCGACTACAAGCTTTTTGAACGCGGACTCCAGAGCGTCGCAAGCGACACGATTTGCTTCCCGGCAAAGCTCGTCCACGGTCACGTTCTCGATCTCATCGACAAGAAGGTCGATAGCATCTTCTTCCCGGTGATGGTCGCCCTGCCGAGCGATCACTCGAAGTTCAAGGCGACTGCCGTATGCCCCGTCGTGCAGGGATATCCCGACGTCTGCCGCAATACGGATGACCCGGAACACCGCTACGGGATTCCGATGATCCAGCCCACGTTCCACTGGACAGACGTGGAGTTGCGCCGCAAGCAGACGGTGAACTACTTCCACGACCTCTGGGGT
>JBNMGX010000156.1:0-5308 GCA_050872465.1 Hallerella sp. | reverse complement strand
TCGCATGGGTTTTCTCGTTTGACCTTTCGTCGGCGACGATTCCCGTCGGGATGCGGCTGTTTTTCGGGCAGTTCGGTTCGCGGTTCGACCTGATGATGGCGGCTGCGACGCTTTCTACGTTTCCGGTGGTCATTCTCTTCCTTTTGATGCAGCGGCATCTGTTGCGCGGTTTCCACGGTGGGCGCGATGTCGTGCGCGGCGTCTTGAAAAAGAATCGCTAGACGTTCAAAATTTTCTATCTTGTTTCCGGTCCTTGGAGGTTCAAGACGAATGAATAACAGACGAAAGAAATCGAACGAGTCCCGCTTCAAGCGCATTTCGCGCGTCTATTTCAACCGGATGTTTCCCAAGCGCATGGATGCGTTCCTGGTTTCGCTTTCCGTCTTTGCTGGCGTTTTCATCGGCATCTGGCCGACCATCGGCGTAGCCATCATCCTGACCGTCGCGGTGTGTGCGCTTTTCCGTTTGCCCAAGGTTCCCGGAGTGGTCGCTTCGTTTGTCGCGAATCCGCTGACCCAGTTCGGCTTCTTCTATCCGGCGGGCTACTTTATCGGCAAGAAGATTCTCCAGCCGGCGCAGATTTCGTTCGACTTTCTCAAGGAAATCGAAGGTGTTTCCTTTCGCAACGTGACCGATGTCGTATCGAAGCTGTGGAACGAGGCGGCGGGGCACCTGCTCGCGTTCCTTCTCGGGATTACGATTGTCGCTTTTGTCTTCGGCCTCGCTTTTGGCATTGCCGCCTACTTTATCGTCTCCTACCGCAAGCGCAAGCACATTCAGGTGAAAAACAAGTATATCCACGAGCTGATCTCGGAAGACGAAATCGTCTTGAAAGAAGCCAAGCAAAAAGGAAAACACATGCATATCTTTCCGTTCAAAGCACTCCGACCGGTGAATCCTCTCCAGGCGAAGGACATCTCCGCTCTGCCTTACGACGTGATGAACCGCGAAGAGGCGAAGGAAATGGCCAAGGGTCTCCCGTATTCCTACCTGCGCATTACGCGCGCCGAGCTGGAACTTCCCGATTCCGTCGATGCCTACGATTCGAAGGTCTATGCCCGCGCCAAGGAAAATCTCGACAAGTTTATCGCGGACGGCGTCATCGCTTTCGACAAGAAGGATTGCCTCTACATTTACCGCCAGACGATGAACGGTCGGGAACAATACGGTCTTGTCTGCACTGTTCCCGCCAAGGATTATTTCAACGGCATCATCAAGAAGCACGAGCTGACGCGCAAGGACAGGGAAGACGACCGCCTGCGCCACATCCTCGCGACGAATTCCAACACGGGACCTGTTTTCCTTACGTACCGCGACAACGGCCAGTTCGCCCTTCTCGGTGAAATCATCCGCCGGAAGCCCGTTTATGATTTCGTGACGGAAAGCGACGGCTTTGGGCATACGGTCTGGGTGATCGATGACGATGCCGAAATTGAAAAGATTTGCCGAGCCTTTGATGCGGTTCCTGTCAGCTATATCGCTGACGGGCATCACCGAAGCGCAGCCGGCGCCCGGGCCGCGGGATATCGGGCTTCCCAGAATCCGAACAACACGGGTTCCGCGGAATACAACCGTTACCTGGCGATTCTTTTCCCCAGCACCCAGCTCAAGATTTTGGACTACAACCGCGTCCTCAAGGATCTGAACGGTCGCACGCCGGAAGAGTTTATGGAAAAGCTCGGCGAGATTTGCACGGTGAGCGAACTCTCCGCCGCTGCGCACCCGGAGCGTCAGAACGTGGTGAACTTGTATTTGCAGGGAAAATGGTATGCCTGCGCATTCAAGCCGGAATACCTGCAGAATCTCGGACCGGTCGATAGTCTCGATGTCGCGCTTCTCCAGAAGCTGGTCCTGAAACCTCTCTTCGGGGTCGATGATCCCCGGACGGCGAAGAACATCGATTTCGTCGGCGGGATCCGCGGACTTTCCGAGCTGGAAAAGCGCGTCGATTCCGGGGAATGGGCTGTTGCGTTCGCCATGTATCCGACAACGCTCGACCAGCTGATGGCCATTGCGGATGCGGGAGAAATCATGCCGCCGAAGAGTACGTGGTTCGAACCGAAACTCCGCGACGGTCTGCTCGTCCATACGTTGGACTGATGGCATTTTTTAAAGAAAAGAAGTTGGGAACTGCGTGCATCGTTCGATGCATGCTGTTTCTTGTCTCCCTTTCTTTTGCGGGAAACGTTTCGACTGCGGGAGTCTCTCGTGGCGGAAGCGCTGTCCGCGATTTGCAACTCCGGGAATTCGGCTCGGTTTTCCGGCCGGGCGTCGATGGCTATGTCGGGCTTAACCTGTACTATTTTCCGCTGCCGAGCCAGTCGAAGCTTTCGACGGATTTCGGAAAGCACGAAGGCTATGTGCTGCGGCAGAATTTCGCCGGTTATTTTGCGGAGGAACTGGGAAAGAGCGGCTGGGATCTGGGAGCGCTCTGGTGGGTAGAGCGCCATGGCTGGGACAGCGAGGATTTTCTCCTGTTCCCGCATTACAGCGAATTCTCCCTGATTCGGAGCGTACAGACCGCAGGCTTTTCCTTGGCTAGTCCGCAGAAAGATCTGGGATTTGCCGGAGGTATCCAGTACACGAATCCCGAGCATGTGGGAAAGGTCTATGAAGCGGAATCCGACAGCCTCTTTGAATGGGCGATGGCCGTATTCGGTCCCGTGTCGGTGCAGACGAGTTTCCACCATTCGGACTTTCGCCATGTGCGCCTTTCGCTGAATCTGGAATCCAAGGAAATTTTAAACGGAAAAGCTTCGGGACCTGCGACCTATTTGCCGAATCTCGACATCGCCTTTTACGACGGGAAGTCCCATGTCCGGGATTCCGCCCGGGTTTTCTGGGAGCAGAATCTGTTCGCGCAAAAACTCTACGCGGAACTTGCCTTTTACTTCCCCGACAAGGCTCTCCGTTTTTTCGCCCTCAAATACTATCCGGATCCCTCCAAGGTGGTTTCCGTCGATTTGACTTGCTACCGCAAGGATAACGGCGACTTGCTCTGGGGCGGCGGATTAACTCTTCCCTTTGTGCGAGTAGCCTACAACCATGTAAACGAAATCGAGAATGTGTTCGGGTTGCGGGGAACCTTTATCGCGCAGTTCCATTTTGGAATCGAGAGAATTTTTGACAAGTTTATCGGCTTGAACGGGGCGAAGTCCTCGCCGATGATCACGCGGACAATCGAGACGGACGACGAAGTGAAGAAACAGCGCCGCGAGGAACGCGAAAAGGAATTTGAAGCGTCCCGTTCGAAAAGCCCCTCGCAGCCCGCTCCGCGCGAAATCACGGCAAAGGGAATCGTCCGGGAGAATGCAAAATGAAACGGCTGCTTCTAGGCTTTCTGTTCCTTCCGCTTCTCGCCTGTACGCATCTTGTCTGGGAATCCACGGAACGCTTGCAGGTGAAGAATCTCTCGGACAGGGCTATTCGGAATTTTTCCGTCGTGGGCGAAAGCGATACGCTGGTCTGGATTCCGGAAGAGGTCGCACCCGGGAAACTTTCACATGTCCACGAGCGGGATTTTGTCGGGTCGTTCCACATCGTTTTCGAAGCGAAAGCGGATGGTCGCTGGGAGCCTGTCGAACTGGGAAAAATTCGGTTTGACGGCGGAAGCGAACTTGCGAAAATCTCCCGAAAAGACAGTCTCTGGATTTTGAAGTTTGAATGAATCCTTCCTTTTAATTTATTTTTGAGCCGTCGTGAAGATTACCAAGTTAAAGATTTTCGGATTCAAGTCGTTTGCGCAACGGACCGAGGTCACCTTTCCGGGCGGCGGTCTCACGGCTGTCGTCGGCCCGAACGGAGCGGGCAAGTCGAACATCGTCGATGCGATCCGCTGGGTCTTGGGAGAACAGCGCGCTTCGGTGCTCCGCATGGACAAGATGCAGAGCGTCATCTTTTCGGGAACGGAAGAGCGAGCCGCGATGAGCATCGCCGAGGTTTCCCTCGTCATCGACAACAGCGACGGGAACCTTTCTTCCGAATATTCCGAAGTGATGATTACGCGCAGGGCGCACCGCGACGGTCTCACGGAATACCTGATTAACAACCAGGAATGTCGTCTCAAGGATATCCAGAACCTTTTTCTGGATTCGGGGTTAGGCTCGGGCAATTATTCCCAGATGAACGAGACGATGATCCGGAACGTTCTCGCGGACAATCCCGAGTATCGCCGGACCCTTTTCGAAGAAGCCGCCGGTGTCAGCAAGTACAAGAAGGACCGGAAGGAGTCTCTGAACCAGCTAGAACGTATCCGGGCGAACATGGAACGCGTCGAGGACAATCTCCGGCATGAACGCGCAGCGGTCCGCCAATACGAGAAGCAGGCGGAAAAAGCCGCCGAATGGAAGAGGCTTCGGAACAGGCTCCGCGAACTGGACCTTTCCGTAAGCCTTGACAAGTATGAAGACAGCCGAAAGAACCTGAGCGTCTTGAACGATGCGAATGTCCGCCTTTCGCACGAGCAGGAATCGGACAAGACGCGCCTCGTGGAACTCCAGGCGAAAATTGCGGAACGCGAACTGGCGATAGCCGACGACAAGGAAAATCTCGACGGACTGAACAGGGAAGTCAACCGGAAAGAGCTGGAACTCAAGGACTTGAACAACGAGTTCACCCGAAACCGCGAACGGCAAGGCGCTGCGGAAATGAGCGTGCAAAAGTATCGCTCGGAAATTTCGGATGCGGAAAGCCAGATTGCGAACTTGAAAGAGGAACACGATCGGCTGGAAGAAGATACCAGAATGCTGGGTTCCGCAGAAGCGATTTCCGAACAGGAAGAAGAGCTTCTCCGGGAGGAAGAGGCGCTCCAGGTTTTACGCGATAGCGTCGATGAACTTCGGGAACAGTCCCAGTCCCTTTCGGAAGAACGGCTTTCGAGCCTGAAAAAGGCGAACGAGCTTCGCGCCAGATGGCAAAGGCTCGACGGGGAAACCGAGCTGCTCCGCTCAAACGTCGAGAAGTGGAAAGGGGAGCGAAGCGAACTTTTGCAAAAGAAGACGGAATCGGAAGAAAGCCTCGCGGTCCTCGCCGCCGGTTCCGAAAACGCCCAGAAGGAGATTGAACTTTTTTCGGAACAGAAAAATGTCCGGGAAGAGGAAATCGAAAGCCTGTCGAGCGCCCTTTCTCTTCAGGACGAAAAAATTTCAAAGGCGAGAAACCGGATTGCCGGACTTGAATCGCGCATCGAAGTCTTGCAGAATATGGATTCCGATGCCGGAGCCGGAGCGAACTTTCTCGTAAACGGCAAGTCGGCCGAGGTTTATGGCTTGCTGGGTTCGCTGGTCCATGTAGAACCCGAATACGCGGC
>JBNMGX010000155.1:0-5317 GCA_050872465.1 Hallerella sp. | reverse complement strand
GGCAGGAGGATCTCTACGGGCTTCTTGCCCAGCTGAACGCGAAGATGACGATTGTCATCGTGAGCCATGACCTGATGGTGCTTTCCCGCCACGTGAAAAGCGTCGCTTGCGTCAACCGCGAAGTTCATTTTCATTCCGGTTCGGAAATCACGCCGGAGATGATGCAAAATATGTACGGTTCGGAAATGGAGCTTGTTGCGCACGATGTCTCGCATCGGATCTTGAACGCGCATTTCCACTGACATTTTTCCTTGCAAAAAAAAACCGGGCGAAGCCCGGCTTTTGCCTTTTATATCCTAAGATTATTTGATGGTCGTTGTGAAGCGGAGCGCCGCGGCGACGTCCTTGAGTTCCTTTTCGCTGAAAATGTTCAGCTGCGCCTTGGTGCGTCCGTATGTCTTGACGAAGGCGACTGTCCAGGCGAATTCGTCCGCATCCGCATTCAACTCGTCGCGGTCCTTGATGTATTCGACTTCGAACATCAGGTGGTCGAGGAATCCCGCCGTCGGAATTTCTAGTCCGACGTAGAACGGGAGATAGTCGGAGCCTTGGGCGTATTCCGGCTTGATGGCGTTTCCGTTCTGGATCGTTTCCGCATTCACGTCGGAATCTTCGGTCGTCTTGATGTAGGCGACTTCTCCGTAGAGGCGCAGGTTCGGAATCAGCGCGTAGGATGCGTAGCCGGCGACGCGGTGCGTCTGCGTGGCGGCCTGGTTGAAGGCGTCAAAGGCGTTCACGCGGTAGGCTGCCGCAAGTTCGAGCGGAAAGCAGAACTTGACGCGTTCTTCAAGTCTCACGTATCCGGTGTTGAACTTGCTGTCTGCGGTGGCGACCATCGCCTTGAATGCGGAAGGTCCGAAGTTCCAGCCGAGTTCAAAGGCGTCGTGCGAATAATCGCGCATCATCATGCCGCGCCTGTTGAGCGCCGGGTCGATGTATGTTCCGAAGTTCCCGGAATTGCTCCAATCCGTTTTCCAGTGGCCGAGTTTCAGGTTCAGCGCATGGTCTCCCAGACGATACTTGTAGTTTGCCCAGTAGAGGTCCGCGAGAACCTTGTCGTATTTTTTGCCGTCGATCGAATTGCCGAAGTTCGGTCCGAACATGCGGATCATGATTTGTGCGTCGAAGTCTTCGGACTTGTACATGCCGCCGATGTTTGCGCGGAACCAGAAGGATTCGAACCAGTTGTCCTGATTGTTCGCGATGCCTTGGGTCTGGATGTTTCCCTTGAACGAAAAATTTTCCGCGATGTCCGCCGCAAAAACGTTAGACGCAAAAGCGAAGGCGATCATGGATGCCAAAAATCTTGACTTCATTTTTTTTCTCCTTGATACAAGTGCGTCAAATCTATTAAAAAGCGGAACGCTTTGAAAGGGACGCTTCGAAAACGGCAAGAAAGGGTATCGCTTTCTTGCTCATGGTTATCCCCAGATGATCTCTTCATGGAAAATTCCGATATTGCTGCAGAACATTCGGCACATATTTTCCGCTTTAAATGTATTCCACTTGTCGATGTCGCCGCAAAACTCGGAGTTCGCGAACATTTCTTCCATATTCGTCACATTCGACACGTCCCAATTAGAAATATCGCCGCTAAAATCGGAACAGAAAAACATCCGGCTCATATTCGTCACGTTCGACACGTCCCACTTGGAAATGTCGCCGTTAAATCGGGAGCCGAAAAACATGCCGCTCATATCGGTTACGTTTGACACATCCCACTTGGAGAGGCTTTTGGTGAATGTTCCCTTTTTTATAAGTCCTTTGGTTATCCATCCATTAAAATGGGAACCCTGGAACATGTGATTCATGTCTTTGACGTTTGCTACGTTCCACTCGGAAATATCGCCGTTGAACTTTGACCCGGAAAACATGCCGCTCATATTGGTTACGCTTGACACATCCCACTTGGAAATGTCCCCATTGAAACCAGATAGCAAACCTGAAAACAGACGGCTCATATCCGTAATCTTTGATACGTCGATAAAGTTCAGGTCTGCTTCCCAGCCTTCTTCGTCGATTGTTTTCTCGATAAGCTTTTCCAGATGTTCTTTGCCCTTGGCGATAACTTTTGTTCTTGGTTTGCTTGAAACGGGTTTATCGGAAAAGAAGGGAATCTTTGAACCGTAAAACAGCATTTTCCGATCCCGCAATTTTGAAAGATTCCATCTGGAAATATCGCCATTGAAATCGGAATCGTCAAACATCTCGCTCATGTCGGTTACGTTCGACACATCCCACTTGGAAATGTCCCCATTGAAATTTGAATTTTCAAACATTCCGCTCATGTAGATTACATTCGAGACGTCCCACTCGCTGATATCGCCGTTAAATCCGGAGTTCGCAAACATATAGCCCATTGATTTCACATTCGAAACATTCCACTTGGAAATGTCTCCGTTGAAATGGCTATGACAAAACATGAAGGTCATATTTTCAGCGCTTGAAACATCCCATTTGGAAATGTCCCCGTTGAAGTAGGAAAATTGAAATATTCCCAACATATTTTTCACATTTGAAACGTTCCACTTGGAGATGTCGCCGTTGAATTTGGAATTATCAAACATAAGCCTCATGTCTTTAACCTTTGAAACATTCCACTTGCTGATGTCTCCATTAAATTCGGAGCTATCAAACATCCAGCTCATGTCGGTTACGTTTGACACATTCCACTGGGAAATATCCCCGTTGAAATTTGAACGTTCAAATATTCCGTTCATATCTTTTACATTCGAAACGTCCCAATTGGAAATATCGCCGTTAAATTCGGAGCATGAAAACATCGCTATCATCGTTTTTACGCTCGACACATCCCACTTGCCGATGTCTCCTTTGAAAGCAGAATGGGAAAACATTCTGCTCATAGAGGTTACGTTCGAAACGTCCCAGTTGGAAATATCGCCGTTAAATCGGGAATTGCTGAACAGCCAGCTCATATCCGTAACTTGCGAAACGTCGATAAAGTTCAGGTCGCAGAAATAGCCGTCTTTCTTGATTGCTTCGCGAATCAGGGCTTTCAGGTGTTTTTTGCTTTTGGCTGTAACGGTTTTCTTGGTCATGGGGATTTCTCTTAATTTGATTTTCTGAATTTTTTAGAATCGAGGCAGAACATTCGGCTTATGTATTTGACATTTGCGAAATTCCAGGAATCAATGTCTCCGCGGAATTCGGATTCGGCAAACATATAACGCATATCGATTGCACTCGACACATCCCATTTGCTAATGTCTCCTTTGAAAGCGGAGTGGAAAAACATTCTGCTCATATAGGTTACATTTGAAACATCCCACTCGGAAATATCTCCGGTGAATTTGGAATAGGAAAACATTCCCCACATATGTGTTACGTTTGACACATCCCACTTGGAAATGTCGCTGTTGAATTTGGAATTCTCAAACATAATGCCCATGTCTTTTACGTTTGACACATCCCACTTGGAAATGTCGCCATTGAATTTGGAATTCTCAAACATACCATTCATTTCGGTTACATTTGACACATTCCACTTGGAAATGTCGCTATTAAACTTTGAATTGGCAAACATGTCATTCATTTCGGTTACATTTGACACATCCCACTTGGAAATATCGCCATTGAATTCGGAATTCATAAACATCTCGCTCATGTCGGTCACATTCGACACATCCCACTCGGAGATGTCGCCTTTGAAGATGGTTTCCCCAAACAAGCCATTCATGTTTTCCACGTTCGACACATCCCACTTGGAAATATCGCCATTGAATTCGGAACTCATAAACATCTCGCTCATGTCGGTTACGTTCGACACATCCCACTTGGAAATATCGCCATTGAATTCGGAACTCATAAACATCTCGCTCATGTCGGTTACATTCGACACATCCCACCTGGAAATGTCTCCGTTGAAACAGGAGCCGGAAAACATGAAACTCATATCGGTTACATTCGACACATCCCACTTGGAAATATCTCCGTTAAATGCAGCGAGGTCGTTGTTCGGATAGGAGCTAAACAGCCTGCTCATATCCGTAATCTTTGAAACGTCGATAAAGTTCAAATCCGCTTCCCAGCCTTTTTCGTCGATAGCTTTCTCGATAAGTTTTCTCAGATGTTTTTTGCTTTTGGCGACAACTTTTGTTTCAGGTTTGATTTTTGTGAATTTCGCAGGGAAGAAGGGAATCTTGGAACCGTAAAACAATCCTCTCCGATTCTTTAGCTTTGAAAGATTCCACTTGCTGATGTCTCCGTTGAATTCGGAGCAGTTAAACATGCGGTACATGTCGGTTACGTTCGACACGTTCCACTTTGAAAGATCTCCATTAAATTCAGAATCTTCGAACATCATGTTCATGCCTGTTACGTTCGAGACATCCCATTTTGAAATATCTCCGTTAAAGTTTGAAAGTCGAAACATCCCGGTCATCGTTACCACATTTGACACATTCCATTCGAAAATGTCCCCGTTGAATGAAGAACCCAGAAACATTTCGCTCATATTCGCCACGATTGACACGTTCCATTTGCTGATATCTCCGTTGAATTTGGAGTGAGAAAACATCCTGCTCATATCTGTTATGTTCGATACGTCCCATTTCGAGATGTCGCCGTTAAATTTGCCGAGTTCGTTCTCTGAATTGAAATCGAACAGCCCGCTCATATCCGTAATCTGCGAAACATCGATAAAGTTCAGATCGCAGAAATAGCCGTCCTTTTTGATTGCTTCGCGAATCAGGGCTTTCAGGTGCTCTTTGTCCTTGGCGGTAACGGTTTTCTTGGTCATAAATCCCTCAATAGGCAGAAAAAATCGGAAAGAGCTGCTTGTGCTCCTCTCCATCTCAAATATAAACAAAAAAATGAAGAAAATTCTCGAAAACTATTGACTTTGTTTTTTTTTTCTTATACTTATGGCGTAAGGACAAAGCAAGCCCCTTGCCTTGACGAGGAAAGATTTATTTCTCAAAAAGGGGAGCCTGCAGCCTTTCTGAAGTTTTGAGGAATGACGATGAAAGATTATGAAGCCGCGATTGAACAAATTCCGTTCTACCGGGAGCGTCCGTTTCTAAAGCCTTTCGTGGGGAAGCGTTACGAATCGGCTGCGCACCGGAAGCTTCTCATCGTCGGCGAGAGCCACTATGCGCCGGAAGGAGAAACGCTCCACCGGAATGTCGAGGGCTGGTATGACGGCTCTACCCAAGTGACCGAAGCGATGCCGCTTTACTGGAATTGCTTGACGCGAAGGACCTTTGCCGATTTCAAGGCCGGGCGTTTTTCCAAGGCGATTCTCGGGGAACTCGGCGCGCTTTGCGGGGCGGAAAATCCCGCGGAAGAAGTCGCTTCC
>JBNMGX010000154.1:0-5371 GCA_050872465.1 Hallerella sp. | reverse complement strand
CTTGATAAACAGATCGCCCGATGTCGTTATGGTAGCGTTCAGTTTTCCGTCATCGCTCGATGCGCTGAAATAAAGCTTGTCGTTATCGGGATCCGCAAACCAGGTCTTCACTTCCGAAGCCTTGAAACGGATCGCCGTCGTAAAATCCTCGTTCCGCTCAAGCGTATCGAATGCCGCGGTATCCGCCACGACAAACGGAGGATCGTTCATGTCCAGAACATCCAGCGCCACAGTCGCCACATTCGACGTATCGCCGACATCATTTACAACAAAGTAAGTAAACGTATCCGCACCAAAGAAATCCGCATCGGGAGAATAGGTAAACGAGCCGTCCTCTTCAAGAACAACCGAGCCATGCCGGGCGTTCGACTTGAGGGTAGCACGAAGCAGGACCGCCGAATCGTCCGGGTTCACATCGTTTGCGAGAACGCCTTCTTTCGCGGAAACGACCAAAACGCTATCCTCGTAAGCCTCGTAAGAGTCATCTCTCGCCTTGGGCAAATCCTTCACCGGAGTAATCGTCACCGGGAACGTGAACTTCGCCGAATCCTTTCCGTCCGTCGCAAAGAGCGTCACCTGCGAAATGCCAAAGAAATCTTCCACGGAATGGAATGTCAGCATGTAATAGCTTCCCAATTCTTCCAGCGAAGCATCGATATTTCCATCTGTCACAACGCCTTTCGCCAAGACATCGCCATCGACATCGGCGAACTGGATTTTTTCCATCGGGACTTTAAAAAACTCCTCGCCAAAATCTTCCAGATACGAGATGTCTTCAAAAACCGACGAATCCTTGACCGTTACGGTCGGCGGGTCGTTTATGCACTTGACGTTTATCGAGACGGTGCCCGGTTTGCTTTCAAGACCCGTCGTATCGATGAGCGTGTAAGTCCAGGAATCCAGGCCACAGTAATTTGCATCGGGGATATACGAGAACGTTCCGTCGGACGTATCGACCGAAAGTTTTCCATAGGACGTTTTCGTGTAGGATTTGATATCAAACGGTGTCCCGTCGATATCGTAATCGTTTCGGAGAATGCTTCCCTTGAGGGATACGGTCAAAGTATCGTCTTCATCGACCATATAGGAATCGCGCACGGCAACCGGCGGATTTTCCACGTCTTTCGTCTCGACGATTAATTTGTACACTGCAGAATCCTTCGCATCCTTTGCGACAAGAACCACCAAGGCTTCGCCGTTCAGGTTCGCCTTTGGCACAAAGCGAAGCGTGTCGGAAAGTCCAAATTCGGCTTTGGGATTCAAGAGAGAAAGCGTTCCCGCGACGATATTCGAAATTTTTGCGGAGATTTTCAGCGCATCGCCATCCCTGTCATAGAAAATTTTTGAAAGCACGAGCGACAGCGTATCCAATTCCGCAAGCTCGGTCGAATCGATTTTCCCGTCGGCGTTCTTCGACTTATACGGTTCTAAAAGTTCGGGCGGGTACGTCACGCAGGAATCGCCCATGATGAGCGCGGCGAGCGTAAACGTATTCGTCGCTCCGTAGGTTTTCGCAATCGTATTCTTGTAACTGAACTGGATTCCAAGCTGCGAAGATACATTCCAGGCAGGCGTCGAAGATTTCCAGTCCTGGTCTAGGTTGGCAAAGGCGACAAAAACGGTTTTAAAATCCGAAGCGGAATCCAGAAGAGTCCCGTAATAATTTTTATCGCTAATCGTCGATTGCTTGAAGTCCATCCGCACCGGAGCCTTCGCCTTGTAGGTGAGGCAGGCGCCCTTGTAGGCGGAAAGGCTTATCGGAACATCCTGGTTGGCGGAGTTCTGTTCCCAGCCAAAGCCGTAGCCCGCACCGTTCGAACCCGAAGTCTTCACTGAAAAGTTCGCTGTGCGGTAGCCGTCAACTGTAGCCGTATCGACCGAAGCGCCTACTCCGAATGTATAGTCATGCCAGTAGGCCGGCGCCTTGTTGCCGTTTCCGGCAACGGTCCATACCGTATCCGTCTTTGCCCAAAGCGTCCCCAGGTACGCCAAGAAAGAAAGTCCGAAAATCATTGACTTCATAGTAGTTATCTCCTCTTTCCCTGTAAAGATAGTAATTGATATGTTTTTTGCAACTATTCCCAAATATCGCCGGGAAGTTTTGAAATATCGCGAAAATCCAGCTTCTGCGGACCGGAGCTTTCGACAGGCGAAAGCCGCGCAAGCTGTTTCCCCGCCCTCTCGATGACGATGTCTTCTCCCTTTAACGCAACCTGGTTCAGCAGGTCGCCAAAACCCTTGCGCGCTTCCATCGCCGAAACGATTTTTGCCATTCCGAATCCTCTTTTGCATCAGACAGTTTTCCTTAAAAAATACATATTGTGGGTTATGGAGAAAACCTTTCCCGTCAGCAAATACCTGTCCGCGGTCAAGAAACTGGTTACGACGCAGATTCCGCCGGTCTGGGTGAACGGTGTCATCACGCAAATCACGGAACGCGGACGCATGGTCTATCTCTCCATTGCCGAATTTGCGGAAGGCGACGTAAAGCCGCTAGCGAAACTCGACCTCTACATGTTTGCCGGGGAATTTTCCCAGATGCAGGCAAGGCTCGCGAACCTGCCCATCCCGTTTACGCTCAAGGAACAGCTCAAGGTAAACCTCCAGATCGAAGCGGACTTCTACATCGGCAGCGGAAAGTTCCAGTGCCACGTAAGGAACATCGACCCGAACTTTACCGTCGGCGAACTTGCGAAAACGCGAAAGGCCATTCTGCAAAGGCTCGAAAGGGAAGGACTCCTCGAGAAGAATAAAAGCATTCCCTTCGCAAGGCTCCCGCTGAAAGTCGGGCTTGTCACGGGCGAAACGACCGCGGCTTTCAAGGATTTCACGACAACGCTCGCCACTTCGGGATTTCCCTTCGAAGTCGTCGCTGAATACGCCAAGATGCAGGGCAACGAAACCGAAGCGACCGTTCTCAACGCGCTGTCCGCTCTTGAAAGGAGGGAAGACCTAGACGTCGTATGCATCGTCCGCGGAGGCGGCGCCAAGACGGATCTGAACTACTTCGACAGCGAAGCCCTCTGCCGCAAAGTTGCCGATTACCCTTATCCGGTCCTCACCGGAATCGGCCACCAGATCGACGAAAGCCTGCTCGATAAGGTCGCCTACGCCGCATGCATCACGCCGACGGACTGCGCCAAGTTCCTCATCGCCCGCGCTGAAAACGCCAAGCGCGCGCTCTCCGACGTCATTTTCAAAATCGCAACCGGTGCCCAGATGTCGCTTTCCTCCGCCAAAGATAGACTGCATCGGGCGGAATCCAGGCTTTCCATCGTCTTCGGAAAGCGCATCGCCGCCGAAGAACAGAAGCTCCACGCCATTGCACACAACTTAATTCTCATTCCGGCAAGGCTGTTCCGCGAAGAAGAGGAAAAGCTCGCTCGGGATTTTGAAGGACTGCAGTTCGGCGTGCAAAAAATCATCGCCTTAGAAAAAGCGAAATTCCAGATCGTCGAAACGAAGGTCCAGGCGAACGACCCGAAGCGGATTCTTTCCCGCGGATATTCCTACGCGACGCGCAAAGGAAAGACGCTCTCAAGCGCTGCGGAAATCCATCCGGGCGACGAACTTTCCCTGCACTTCGCCGACGGCTGTGTTTCGGTCACCGCCAACAGGCGTAACTAAAAAATCATATCGGGAATGCTTGTCCTAGAGTTCGCTCCAAGTGGTAAATTATCGACATGAAAAAACTGCTATGGATTCTTTTTCTCGGAGGCTTCTTCATGACAGCAGAAGCAAAATCGCTCATCGCCTACTTTTCCGCAACGGGAACAACGGAAAGGCTTGCGAAAACCGCCGCCAAGGCAATCGGCGCGGATCTTTTCGAAATCGTCCCTGCCCAAAAATATACGGATGCGGACCTCGACTGGAACGACAAGAAAAGCCGCTCCACGATGGAATGCAACAATCCCTCGGCACGCCCGGCCATTAAAAGTATGGCGGACATCACCAAATACGACTCCATTGTCGTCGCCTTCCCGATCTGGTGGTACAACGCTCCCAAAATCATCTACACCTTTATGGAAAGCGCCAACTTCGACGGCAAGAAAATCGTCCTGCTCTGCACTTCCGGCGGCAGCGGACTCGGACGCACGGCGGACGACTTGAAAAAAGTAACGTCGCCCAAGGCGGACATCCGAAACGGCAAGCGCTTTTCGGCAAGCGCAAGCGAATCCGAACTTCGGGAGTTTCTTGAAAAGGCTTTCCGCTAGATGCCTCGCCGGCTGATAGACATTTCAATGCTCGTACTTTCCATCGTCCTGATGGGAGGCCTTACGCTTTTTGAAAATTCGGGAACGCATAAGTGGCTAGGCGGAGCGCTTTTTCTCCTGTGGATTTGCCACAACGTTTTCAACCGCCATTTTTACAAAAACCTCTTTCGCGGAAAATACAGAGGATTCCGCATCGCGATGCTTGTCGTGAACTTTGGGATTCTAGTCTCCGGGATTCTTCTCATCGTAAGCGGCGTCATCCTTTCGCCGAAAATCCTCGACGTCGATTTCGGCCTCGCTTTCTCCCGGACTGCGCATCTCGTCGCAAGCCACTGGTACTTCGCCCTCATCGCCGTCCACTTTTCTTTTCATGCGGCAATGTTCTTCAGCCGGATTTCCCTATTCAAGAAAAGTCCCTCGGCAAAAAGAATCGCCCAGGTTGCGGTAGTCCTCGTTTCGCTCTACGGCATCTACGCCCTCATCCTCCGCGGTTTTTTCAAGTATCTCTTTTACACGCAAAAATTTTTCTTCTTCGACTTGGAGCGCGGCATTCCGCTGTTCCTCCTCGATTATTTTTCCATCTTCGTCCTAATGGCAAGCGTCACGTTTGCGGTTTTGAAAATTCTCCGACGTGCAAAATCTCTTCCGCGCGCCTGACTTCCTTTTCCGTCGGAGCGACCGCATCCATCAGGCTGTAAGGGATTCCGAGTTCCTTCCACTTGGGAATCGCAAAAGCGTGATACGGCAACACTTCCACGCGAGAAACCGTCCCGAGCGATGCAATGAATTTGTACGTAGCACGAAGTTCCTCTTCGCCGTCGGTAAGCCCCGGAACCAGAACGCGACGAATCCACATCGGAATTTTTTTGTCGGAAAGATAGCGGGCCATTTCCAAGATGTTCGCATTGTCCTGTCCCGTCAAAGCCTTGTGCCCCGCGGAATCGAGCATTTTCAAGTCCAGAAGGACCAAGTCAGTCACCGCTAACAGCTTGTCAAATTTTGTCAGATATTTCCCGGAATTTTCAAACGGGTTACCGCTCGTGTCAAGCGTCGTATGCACCGAATGTTTTTTGCACAGGGAAAAAAATTCCGTGAGAAAATCCAGCTGCAGAAGCGGTTCCCCGCCGCTAACCGTCACGCCTCCGTTGTCTTTCCAG
>JBNMGX010000153.1:0-5399 GCA_050872465.1 Hallerella sp. | reverse complement strand
TCTGTGAATCCTTTGGTTATTCTGGATGCAGCTGGCAGGCCGCATTTCAAAGGTAGCCAGGGGATTCCTTGTTTGTCGGGGACGCAACGCCAGAAGGCTAAACCGGACCACCGGCCTAGCCGGTGGTTTTGAAGAATCACAGCAAAAGGCTCCCGTGGGGGAGCCTTTTTTGTGTAACGCTTGGACGTTCGGATTAGCGGACGAGAATCTTTTGGGTTGCGCTAAAGTTTGCACCGTTTACGCGCACGAGGTAGACTCCCTGCGGTGCGGAAATGCGGAAGGCGTGCGAGCCTGCGGAAAGCGCTCCGCGGTGCAAGTTCATGCGTGTTCCGTTCAGCGAGTAAAGATCCACGCTCACATTGCCTGCGCTCGGAATCGTGAGCTGCAAGGTTCCGTTCGAAACGCGGAGCGAAGATTTCTGGGCTGTACGGACTGCGTCACGGATGCTTGCCTTGGTGCCGTCGAAGTAGGTTTCCACCTTGGTGATCGTTGCGGTTTCGGCGCTGAACGTGTCGAATTCCGTGTCGAAGTTGTTGATGACAATCGCACCGTCATCAACGACAACGTTATCGATGTAGACTTCGCCGCTGAAGGCATCGGTCGTGAGCTTGATGATTACCTGGAAGAGGTTGTTCAGATTTTCCGTAATCGGATATTTGTCTTCCCAATAGGCAAAGTCCGCAATCGGGAACGTGCAAATGGTGGAGTCTCCGGCCTTGACGTCGCAGTAGTTGTTGGCGTTGTACCAGCCCCATGCGACGTGGCTGTCGCTGCCGTTTGTCTTCAGAGCCATGGTGTACTGGAGGTCGGAAGTCGATGTGTTGTAAACCTTGAAGCTGATGCTCGTGGCGGAAGAAAGATCCGTGGTGAAGCTGTAGGTGAGGTTTGCGCCTTCGCTGGCGTCGGTGTTCGTGTAGGTGACCTTCATCCAGCCGTTTTCACCCGAAGCGGATGCGGTGTAATCCTTGATCTTGACCTTGGAAGAATCCAGGTTGTAGATCTTGGTGAGTGCGCTTGCAGAATTTGCGAGGCACCAGATGACGTTGTTGTAGAAGTCGCCCGCATTTTCTTCGTGGAGTGTCCAGCCCATGGCACCGGCATAACCGTTCTGGAATGCGTAGGTGTAGGCGCTGTCGATCGTGAGCAGACGGGAGCCTGCCGGATCGCTCGAAAGGTTGTTGCCGACGGAAGTGTTCAGGTTGTCCCAGCTTGCGCCCGGGAGTTCGCCCACGACCATCGGCTTGTCGAGGCTGAAGTATTCATACGGATGGTGGAACGGGCTTGCGGAGTTGTTGTTCCACTGCGGATAGTAGTGAACCTGGTAGAAGTCCAGAGTTCCCTGTGTGTACTTGTTATCGCCCGAGGCGAGAAGCTTTTCGTCGGTGTAGTAGTTTGTGCCGGCGACATCGCTTGTCATGCTAAAGCGGGCAGAACCGTTGCTTACGAGGTTGCTCGGGGCTTCCTTGTGGATGGCGTCTGCGACCATGTTGATGACGCGCTGGATGTACTTGATGTCGACGAGGGTCGTGCCCCAGCCGTTGCCGAAGTTGTCGGTGCTCGTCATGCCTTCCGGTTCGTTAAAAACTTCCCAAGAGAGAAGAGCCGGGTGATCTTTGTACGCCTTGACGAGCGGAAGGACTGCGTTGTCGATGAATGCCTGGGTGGCGTTTTCATCGTTCAAAATCAACTGGTTTGCTTTGAAGTTGAAGCGGCTGCCCCAGGACGTGTCTGCGGAGTAGGATTCCTTCATCATGTCGAAGGAAAGCAGACAGATGTCGACGAGGATGCCGTATTCTTCGGCGACGTCGAGAACAAGACCGACGTTTTTGATGGTCTGTTCTTCAATGCCCGAGGTGTAATTGGTGGTGGAGTCAAAGCTCGGGTCCATGGAGTTGTTCGTGTAGAGCCACCAGCGGATCGAGTTGCCGCCTGCTGCACGGAGGTCGCTCAGGTCCTTGCGGAGAGCGTTTTCATCGATGGTGTTGATGGTGCCGTTGGCAAATTTGCCGACGTCCTGACCGAAGCCCCACCAGGCGATGTTCATGCCGTTGAGGAAGATTTCACTGCCGTTGTAGCAGAGCTTGCTCTTGTCGTTCGAGCAGACGCTCATTTTGTAACCGTCGCCGTTGGTGGCGAAAGCGGCAGAACTCAGGAGGGATGCTGCGAGGGCAGCTTTGAGGAATGTTTTCATGTTTTTCTCCAATTTTACACAACCGCTCATAAATCTATATACGCGAACGCGAATTTCAAAGTAAAGGTTCTACGTCCCAAGCCGCGTGCGGCATCCGATTCTCCACTCGGCTCGCTTTGCTTACAGTTTACTGCAAAAGAAAAGGTTTGCCGTTAGCGGACGGAAATCTTCTTTGTCGTCATCGCGTTCTGTCCTTGGACTCGGACGATGTAAACGCCTTGCGGAATCTTCGAAAGTTCAACCGTATGCGTTCCGGCAGAAAGGTTCGTGCCGATGTTCTGCACGAGCTTTCCTTGCAACGAGAAGAGGCTTACGTTCGAACGGGACGGGACAGTGAGCTGTAAGGAACGTCCTTGCTGCGAAAGCGTGACTGTAGAGCTGCGGACTTTGCTTGCCGGGGAAATGCCCACGTCATAATCTGCCCAACCCGGCATGTCGTCGAGCGCGATAATGCGTTCGTCGTCCAAATTCTTTTTCCACATGTCGGTAGGCGTCTTGTCGAGGAAGTTTCCGTTCCAGGTCTGGCTCCAGGTCATCCAATAGCTCCAATAAGCTTTGTCTTCGGCAATGCTATCGATGTCTGGAATCGCACCGTTTTCACTTAACGCGATTAGTTTGTTAGTTCCGACTTCGCTAATGATCTTGTTGTAATAATTGGCTCCAGAGTTGTGGTTGAGCAGGGGATCGTAAATATCGACTGCGACAATGTCGACATATTCGTCGCCGGGATACCATGCCCCGTTGAGAGCGCTGTAATCGTAACCATAAGTTGGATCCGTGTTGATGTTCCAGACCCAGAGCAGATTTTTTACGCCATTCGTATTCACCATACGGTCAAAGACTAAGCGGTAAAGCTGGACGTAGCATTCTGCGCTGGCAACGCCCCACCAGAACCATCCGCCGCTTGCTTCGTGGAGCGGACGCCATACAACGGCGATGTCCTTTTCTTGCAGTTGCAGGAAGTAGTTAGAAACGATATCCACGTCGTTGACGATATTCTGGTAGACTTCGGAAGAAGTGTTGATTTCTTTACAGGTGCTGTCGGTGAATGCAAGCGTGTAATTGAAGCAAGTGTTGTTGTCGGCTGTCTTTGTGACGCCTTCCGTGCAACCTGCATTCTTGTAACCGTTTGCCTTGGTGTAGAAGATTGTGTCTTCGCCGACCTTCCAGTGCCATGTGAATGTCGGGATGCCGCCCTTGTTCCACAGTTCTTCGGTCATGACGAGGTTGTTTTCGGTGTAGCCTTTAAACCAGCCTTCTTCGTGGCGACCGCCTGCAGCAAAGAGCATGTCGAAACCGCCGATGGCGGGATAATGGCCGCTACGGTTGTAAAATTCGGCAATATCCGTTTGGCCTGTCCAAGCGACTTCTGCATCGCTGTATTTGCAGGAATCTGCCGGAGTGCATTCGCCGGCTTTCAACAGCTTCATATTGCCGTAGTCATAATTGAAAACTTGATCGCTGATCATCATGCCGCTGATGGTCTTGGTTCCAAAGTTGTCCTTAAGAAAATCCAGGACTTTGTATGCGGCTTCTGTGGCGCCTGGGGTGACTGGCGTGGATGAAATATTGAATACGGGGTCTGGGTGACGTTCGACGGAAAGATAGTCGACGCCTGCAGAGCTTGCGGCTTTCAGGACGACGCTGTGGGGTGATCCGGTGGTCAGTTTTACGCTGGCGGTTAAGGTGAATTCCTTGTTGACGGTAGTGCTCGTGTTGGATGCGTATGTTCCGATTGTATTGCCGTCGACGACGATGGACGAGTTGTTGCTCACGTACATGTCGTTGATCCACATGTGAAGAATCAAATCGTACAGGCCTGTTTCGGATACGGTGACATCAAAGGTCATTTCGCCGGAAGTGTTGACGAATTTGCCCCCGGAAATTTGGATCGTTTGCAGTGTGTCGTAAATCTGCCAACCCTTGGACATGTCTAGTTCGTAAATTGCGGTATCCGATATGACGCCGCCCGTTGGAAGGGTCTGTTCTTCTGCTTCGTAAACGGTAGGGGTTGCATGGGCTGAGGTAATCCAGGCGACCGCAGCAAAAACGGTTAGGGGTAAAGTTTTGAGTTTCATGAACACACTCCTCTAGGTTTATACAATATAAGTTTATGAAGAGTTTTTTCAAAAGGTTGAAAAACTTATGTATGCGAGAATCCAGGCGGATGCCATTGCGAGTGTTGTTTTACGATACTAGGCAATTCATTGCCTTAGTAGAGTTGTTCCCTATGGGGTGGGCTAGCAGTCGCTTACTTCGATAAGGACGTCTTGCAGAAATTCGCCGGGCTGATAGCCGAAAAATGCGGCGAGCCGGATGAAGTTTGCCATGGTTAGCTGGGTGTGGCTAAAATGCCCGCTTTTGCGCTTGATGCCGACTTCCACGCCGTAGAGGGTGTTCTTGTGGAGTCCGAGCTGGAAGGCGAGCCCGTCGCGGGTGATGCCACGTGCCTTGCGATGCCGCTTAAGTACCTTCGCGAGGGCTTCGGCGAAATGGTCGTCCTCCATTTTCTGCAAGTTTTGCAGGTCTATCTTAGGCATGTGTGACATACTAAGATGTTAGTTTTTGGACACTCCTTGGGGTATATAGATGTCTGTTATTATTTTACAGAGGATTGTGATGGCGTGAGGATGGGTTGGCGGGGTTCCGAAATAGCGTAGTAGGGTTATTTTTACTTTGTTTGTTCGAAAAAAGCAAGAAAACACATATCTCTGTGATTTTAGAATGAATTTATGTATATTTCCCAATAGTTACAGATGTCTGTGACTGCTGGTCGGGGCGCTCCCGGCTTCGGCCAGGTGACAAAGGGAAATAAAGGATGATAGTATGATTGCTACAGCAGCACAAAGAGGAGATTATGTAGAAGTTTATGATGAGCGTGGAAGCCGTCTTACCTCTATTTATGCAGGTGGTGGACAACTGGTTGGATTTACTGCTAGTGTTGTTACCATACGTAGGGGAAATTATAATGAAATGTACGATGAGCGTGGCTCTCGTATAAATTCGGTTTACGTAGGGTAGCGGTTATAAAATAATTTCCAACCTGAGGGGGTTAACTCCTTCTCTAACTCCCTCTTTAACCCAAAGGAACGTGTTCTGTTCTATGACAAAAAGAATTCTGATGGCAATCCACTGCTGTCCACTAAAAAAAGAGCTTAATCGTCTGGATTCTGCATAAATAAAGGGCTAGAGACGATTTTGAAAGCGA
>JBNMGX010000152.1:0-5439 GCA_050872465.1 Hallerella sp. | reverse complement strand
GGCTAGCGGAATCTCTTTGGAATAGACGGGGAGGGATTTCTTGGGTTCTTTGATATGGAAGCGGCCTTCGGCGAGATCTTTTTCAAGGTCGTGAATTTCCACGAATTCCATTTGACCGTTTTCGCATGTGAGCGGTAGGAGCAGGCGCTTTTCTTCGGCGAGCTGCCTGAGGACCGGGCGGATGTCCGGTTCGCTCGGAAGCGGATAGAATGCGGCGACTTTTTTTGCCGTCCGGAACGGTTCGAAATTTTGAATCGCATGGACTATCCATCGGCTCTCTTCCGATTTTACTTCGATCGGATTTTCCTTTGGGGCTTTGTTTGATACCGATTTCATCAGCTCGTCCTCCAGGTCGAATTTTAGCCGATAAAGCTTGCCCTTGATTCGCTTGAATGTTGCGAAAGTTCTCCCGATATCCTTGGGAGATACGAGCACGAGCGCCAAAAGAACCAGCAGACAGAGTTCCGAAAAACCGATTTCCGCAGTCATTTTCTCCTCCAGGAAATCCGGTAGGCGACAAGGCTTATCCCGTAAAGGACTAAAATGGGAACGGCTATCCAGAACAGGGAAAAAATATCCGGCGGCGTGACAATCGCGGAAAAAAGCGCGGTCAGAAAGATGACGAGACGGAAGTGTCTTGCAAGAAAGTCCTGGTCGGCGATTCCTGTGCGAGCGAAAAATACGGCAAAAATCGGCATCTGAAATACCAGGGCGAAAAGGATTTCGAAGCGGAATAGAAACGCGATGTAGGCTTCTTGAGACCAGAGCTGGAGAGCCATGTCCGAATATTCGGCGAGAAAAGTGAACAAGAAGGGAATCGAAAGAAAGTAGGCGAACGCTGCTCCGGAAAAAAACAGAAATGTCGATGTGAAGACGAATCCCGAAAGGACTTTGCGACTGTCTTGAGGAATGGCCGGGGCGCAAAAGGCGTAGCCGTGGTAGAGGATGACAGGTGCGGAGACGAACGTTCCGACAAGGCAGGCGAGAAGCAGGCTCGATGAGATGCCTTCGGTCGGTGACAGGTTCGCAAGCGTCACCGGAGTAGCGCTAGACAAAGGCTTTGCGGCGAGATGCCATAGGTTCGGAGCGAAAAAGAAGGCCGTTCCCGAGGCGACGAGAAAAAATACCAGGCAGACGAGAAGCCTTGTCCGAAGCTCGCGAAGATGTTCGGAAATTTCCAAGTGCAAAGCCTATTGCTTTTTGTCCGCGTCTTCTTTGGAGACGTCTTTTTTCTCGTTTGGCATTTCGTCGCTGTTCGCTTTGCGAAATTCCCGGAGCGCCTTGCCGATGGAGGCTCCCAGGTCCGGGATGCGGCGGGCGCCGAACAGGAGAAGTACCAAGAAAATTAAAAGGAGCAGTTCGGAAAATCCGATGTTTCCCATAGAAACCTCAGCGGGTTAATTTTTTACTCAGGATGTCGTTCCAAACGGAACGTTGCCAGTTCAGGAGATGGGCGGCATCGTAGCGATCTTCCCAGGTTTCCCCAATCGGGGTGGCTAGGGCTATCAGCTGGGAGCGGTTGGCGAGCATCGCTTCATCGAAGTTGAGTTCCGCGGCGCGTTCATTTCTCCATTCCTTGAGCGAATCGATCAGTTCTCCGCTCGGGCTTACCAGAGGATGTTTTCCCCGGTGGCTGGCTTCGGGCCATTCGTCTTCGGGAATCCGCATCGCCCGCTTAAGCATTTCGAAAAAGCTGACCTTGCGTTCGCCGACAAAGTTGCGCGGCAGCTTGGGAAGAAAATCTTCGCGGACATTGGGAAACGAATATGAGGCAGATCGTACAATTGCAAGCATCAGCTCGTTTCCGAAAACCTTGTAGGGCGGCCTGTCCAGCTTTTCCGCTTCGTGTTCGCGCCATGTCCATACGGCTTTCAGGATGTTCAGCGATCTTGGGGATAGGCGGAACGAACCCGAGATTCGCCAGCGATCGGGATCTTCGGGCTTTTGCTGTCGCGCCTTTTCGATGAGGTCGTCGCATGTTTCGAAAAGCCATCCGAACTTTTTTTGCTCCTGGAGCTTTTCGCCGAGGATGGCGCAGAGTTCATGCAGGTAAAACGTGTCGTGGATGGCGTATTCGCACATGTCGGTCGGAAGCGGGCGCACGGTCCAGTCGGATTTCTGGTTGTCTTTCGGGAGCGTGACGTTGAAATATTTTTGGACCAGACTTGCGTAGCCCAGCGCGCTTTCTCCGAGAAACTTTGCCGCGAGCATCGTGTCGAAAACGTGTTTCGGTGAAAACCGGAAGCGGTGCCACAGCATCCGCAAATCGTAATCGGCTCCGTGGAGGATGATGTTGTTCATCGCGCGGGTCTTGAAGATGGGACGGATATCGAAAGGAGCCAGCGGATCGACGATGTAATGGTGTTCCCCGATAGTAATCTGCACAAGGCAAAGCCTGACCGAGTAATGATACATGGAGTCGGCTTCCGTATCGACCGCCGCGATTTCATAGTGCGACAGATCCTCGATAAGGCTTTCGAGAGAGTTCTTGTCGGCTACGAGAATGTAGGGATCGTTTACCATCGTTTTCAATTTAAAAACTTATTGTGGAGTATCCGGCGAAGGGACGCGGATTTCAAATGTTTTCCTGTTGCCCGCTTCGTCGCGGAGGGAAATAAAAAAGCTCTCGCCGGGTTTTGGCAGGTCGCTTTGGGCAATGACGATTTCTCGCGGTTCGGAATCGTATTCGGCGTAGATGAACGGCTTTTCGCTGGAATGCGCCTCGATGGCGTTGCCGTTTGCGATTCCCGATTCCTTTTCGATGAGCGGAATGCGGATGACCGGCTGCTCATGTCCTGCGATAAAGGCTTTGTCCATTTGGATTTCGCCTAGTTCCGGTGCGGTCGTGTCCGCGATGAATCCGATGTCTCGAAGCTCGTTTGCGCTTGCGGAACGCTCGGAATTTCTTTCCGACTGCTTGCTGAAAATGAACCAGCGACGACTTGTTTCGCCTAGATAGTAGAGCGGCTTTTGGGCGATGCTTTTATCGAAAGCGACTTGCCACGAACCGAGAAAATGAAGCCCTTTCGGATGAAATTCCAAGCCGGGGACGCTGTCGTTCTTCATTTGTCGCACGGCAAGCGCTTGCGTCCACGGAACAGGTTCTAGACCCGTAATCTTTTCGGAAACGGGAAAAATCCGCTTGTCTATTTTCCACGAAAAGTTTTTGCGCCTTGCGGGAATTTTTTGGATGGCTATCGTGTCGCTACGACCGTCCTGTTTGATCTGGATCGCTGTCGCTTTCGGATGCTTCCCGAAAATTTCACCGAGCGTAAGAGGCTTTGTCGGAAATTCTTCGCAAAGATTTACGGGCGCTTTCCGCTTTTCGAAGACCAGAAATTTTACCGCTTGCGAATCGGAACGGCAAAGGTCTAAACCGAGCCATGTCCTGCTCAAAAACGAAAACAGTTCGGGCGACTGGAATTTTCCGTGCATTGCGGGCTTTGGACCGTCGCATTTTTTCTTGAACGTGAAAGTTCGCGAGGAAATTCTCCCGACCATGTCTTCCGTTTCGAAAGTCAGCGTGTCGTTCGGGGAGCGGGAAAATCCCTTGGGAAGATAGTGCCAGTCGCCGGCGGTGTCCGATTCTTCCGCCCAGAGGAGCTCTTCGCGAATCCGGATCATATCCGCAAACGAGAGCGTATCCTTGGTGATTTCGTCGATGATATTTTCCTTTTTCTTGAGCGTGACTCGTCGGACGGACATCGGGTTTTCGAGCGGTTCCCGGCTGTAATCGGCGATTTTAAAAACGAACCGGAGCGAATCCGTAAAGTTGTCGATGTCGGGAATTTCGAGGCAACCCGCCTTGAGATCTTCTTCGCCGGAAAGGGCAACCGCTTCCCCTTGAAAAACCGCCGCTCCGAGGATAAGCGGATCGAGGGTGTCCTTGCAAAGCGTTCCGTTCCGGCAGGGATTGACGATTTTATCGCCTTGGCGGATTTCTAAGTGCAGGTGCGGATTTCCGATGCCGGAACTTCCCGTAAACGAGACCGTATCGCCTCGGTGAAACTCGGGAATTTTCGGGTTTTCTATCGAAATATCATTCTTTTTTAGTTTTTCCTGCGTGTCGCGTACGAGCGAATCGAGTGCTTTTGAAAAGCCGCTCTGGTGGGCGAAAACCCATGTCCTGCCGCTTTTTCCTTTGAAATAGACGACCTTGCCGTATCCGTAGGGCGAGAGCCTTACCTGGGAAACCTTGCCGTCCTCGGGCGCGATGACCGGGAATCCTTCCCGCATGTCGGTCGAATAGTCGATTCCCGCGTGGTAGCGCGTGCTGCGGTTCTCACCGAAAGAAGATGTGAGGAAGCCGGGTTTTCCGAACGGAACATACGGAGCGTTTTCGGCAAGAAGAAGCGTCGATAGGGCGAGCGGAAAGAAAGCGAAGCGTTTCACGGAAAGTCCTAGAGCAGCTTGCGAAAAAATCTCGGCTGGTGGAAATCGGGATTCTCGGTGGAAATCGGGAAGCGCATCAGGTAATGCGGACGGCTTGTCCTGTCGCCGCACTTGTAGATGTTTCCGAAAATCTCCTCTCCGATAAGGCTTCGCGCGCCGAGCAGGAATGCCGGGATGGAAACCTTGATTTCCCAGGAGACGCTTTTTTCGTCAAAGACGGGAGCTTCTACCGTGCGCAGAATCCGGGCGTATTGCGTCGGAAGGAATTCTTTCCGGTGAATCCGGTCCCTGCCGCGGGCCGCGTAGCAGAATCCCTTGCTCGTAAACTCGAAATTGATGTATTCGTTTTCGGAATCGAGCGCCTTGACGAAAAGTTCAACGCAGCTGTCTTCCCAGGCGTTTTCGCCATCGTTTTCGATATTTGCCGCGAAGCATTCCCGTGGCTCCGTGACCTGGAAGCGGAGATGCAAAAAATGATGGTCTCTTTGAAGGTGGAAGACGACGGAGGGGAGCGCGTTTTCGTCTTCGTCTGTCCAAAGGCGGTTCGGAATTAATCTCATGTTTCGAAATCTAACAACATTTTTGCCTAGGCAAATTTTCTAAATTGGATAGCGACTTTTTTTGGGAGGCTCCATGCTCGATCTGCCTGTCGTCCAGATGCTCCGCGATTCCGATGTCGCGACGATGATCATTCTCGGCATCCTAGCGTTTATGTCGCTTTTTTGCTGGGGGATCATTCTTGTCAAGATTGTCTTTTTCCGCAAGAACCAGCGGGCAAACGCCCAGTTTTTCCACAAGTTCGAAAAGATGGAACGCTTTGTGGATTTGAAGGAACTCTGCGATTCGAGCGGGGACAGCGCGCTTAAAAGCCTCACCGAGGAAGTCCTGATCGAAGCGTCCAAGTTCAGCAGCTTTGTGAGCTACGATTCCATCCAGCACCGGGCTTCCCTTCTAGAGGATACCATCCAGCGTTCGATCGAGGGAACTCGTCTGAGCGAAAACCGCCACGTAAATTTCTTGGGCATGTGTGCGAACCTCGCCCCGTTC
>JBNMGX010000151.1:0-5477 GCA_050872465.1 Hallerella sp. | reverse complement strand
GGCTTGGATGATTCCTGTAAACATACGCCCAAAAGATAAAAAAATGGAACGTCCTAAAAACGGACAAAGCTTCCCAACCGGGCTTTTTCCTGCAAAGCGAGTTCCGCAGATATTTCCGGGTGATCTTCCGGGAGGCGGAAGTAACGGGAAAAATGGATCCCCGCAGAGACATACATACCAAAGCGTTCCCACTCGAAATTAGCCCGAAGGCAGGCGTTTCCCTGGAGCATCCGGCGATTCCACGTAGCGATACGTTCCGCATCCCGAAGCCACCTGTCCTCTTGCGGACCATACGAAGAGAAAAGGTTTCCGCGAAAATCGAGAGAAAAAAAGTGCGAGAAACGGTATTCCAAAAAGGCGCAAATTTCCGGTCCGAATTTGGAACGACGACCCAAATAAAACCTTTCCGAGGCAGAATCCGGCAAAATATCCAGTCCCACATCCCAGGGAAACGGCCCACCGCGTTCAAAATCATCCCGCAGCGGATACTTAAAATAGGCGGAAACCGAAGTATCGCCGTCAAAGCGTCCCGAAAGGGCAAGTTCCCCAGAAAAGCCCTTTTCCCGCTGGATTTCAAAAAAGCTTCCTGCCGAAAGGCGAACGCGGGCCTGGCTGTTCCAAAAAAAATCGCCACGGAATCCCGTCCGAAAATCTCCGTTTCGGTAAAGCTCGCGCCTTCCCCAGAGCGATGCGAAAACCGTTCCCTTGTCGCGCGCCGAAAAAAGAAGCCCCGTTTCAAGCGAAACGGTAAACCTGTCGCCCAAAAGCGAATACTCGACGCTCGGCGAAAATTCCACACGGTTCGTATCGAAAACCGTATTCGGTTCATGGAAGAACGCCTCCGAAGCGAAAAGAACCGCGATACGGTGAGAAAGTTCCCCTTGCGGAATGAAAAGTTCCGCGCCGAGCCGCAAACCGCCTTCGCCAAAAAACTCGTGCGCTCCCAGGGAATCGCCCTGTTCATCGTAACGGCTTCCGCTCGCTTCCAGGTTCGCCCAAAAGGAAAGTTCCCTTTCGTCCCCACCGGAATCCCGCTCGATTTGAAGCGCTTCGTAGTATTCGGCACGGATTTCCTGGATTTCCGCGTTGTAATTTCCCGGATAGGAATTCGCCATTTCGAACAGATGGATAGCGGTCGCCACATCGCCCGAACCTTCCGCGTCAAGAGCCTTTTCGTAAAGGGAATCCTGCGGTGTCGCAAGCGCAAGACCTAGCCCGAGCAGGATACAGGGAAAAAAGGGATTCTTGGCGTTCCGGGCAGGCATCCGTCAGAACTTCGGATCGCCGAATTCCGGCGGAGGCATTCCGCGACCCGGCTCCTTCATCGGTCTATCGTCCGGCATCTGGCGCCTTCCGTCAAGCGTCCGCGGAAAATTTTCCCTTTTTGGGATTTCGCCACTCTTTCGGGAATTTTCGTTCCCTTTTTTGGAAAGCTCGTCGCGAACGGAAGCCTTCTCCCGAAAAGAGCTTTCCCGCAGACGGGAAAGTATCCGCGCTCTCGCTTCCCGACGCTCGGCACGCTTGGCGTCTAGTGAAGTATTTTCAGAACGGGAAGTCCGTTCCACGGAAACGGCTTCCTCGGCAGGTCCCGTAAGCTGCGATTCGGGCATCGCTTCGGCGTTTGCAGCGCCATGAAGCGCCACGACAAAAAGAGCGGATAGGAAAATTTTCTGATTTTTCATACCAACTTGTTTCGCAAAAACCGTGCCAAGCCTTTCCCGGAAAAATAGAAAACATTTTTCCGTCTAGAAAGTCGCCCGCTTCTTGTAATCCTCTTTCTTCATTCCCAGGCGTTCCATCATTTCGCGGAGCACCTTGCGGTCGATTCCCAGAATCGTCGAAGCGAGCGTCAGGTTTCCTCCCGCATCGCGAAGAGCCGCATCGATGACGGCCCTGTCCGAAATTTCGCGCGATTCCTTGAGAGTCCGCGGAGACTCCTTGACACTTTCGCGAAGGACATCGAGTTCCAGATCCTTGGGCAGAATGACAAAACCGTTTGCGTTGGCGAGAGCTCGCTGGACCTTGTTTTCGAGTTCCCGGACGTTTCCCGGAAACGGGTAGGCGAGCAGAGCCTTTTCCGCCGCGCGGGACAGATGAAATTTTCCAAGCCCGTATTCGGCGGCGTAACGCTTCATAAACTCTTCCGCTAAAAGCAGAACGTCCTGTCCGCGGTCGCGAAGCGGCGGAATTTCGAGCGACATCACCTGGACGCGGTAATACAGATCCTCCCGGAAGCGATGTTCCTTGACCGCCTTTTCCAAATCCACATGGGTTGCGGAAATGATTCGAACGTTCACCGGGATTTCCCGATTGTCCCCGACCCGCGTAATGTGGCGTTCCTGCAAGACGCGCAAAAGTTTCACCTGCATGTTCAGCGGAAGTTCGCCTATCTCGTCGAGGAAAAGCGTCCCCCCTTCCGCTTCCTCGAAGACGCCTTTCCGCGTGTCGATCGCACCCGTAAACGAACCCTTCACATGGCCGAACAGAATCGATTCGATGAGGTTTTCGGGAATCGCTCCGCAGTTAATCGCGATAAAAGGCTTGTCCGCCCGCGGGCTTCTCGAATGGAGCCATCGCGCAAGAACTTCCTTGCCCGTTCCCGTTTCGCCCCGGATCATCAGCGGAGCGGGAAGCGCGATAAACTTTTCGGCAGAAGCAATCGTCTTCGCCATCGCCTGCGACGCATAGAGAAGCGAACCCTTGCGAACGACTCCGCGCAATTCGTCAAGCGATTCCTTGTCCGTCTTTCGGCGGTATGCGGAAGTCGCAATCTTTTCCAAAACGCAGACGAATTTATCGAAAAGCTTCTTGTCTTTTTCGTCGAAGGATTCCTTGCGGGATTCCCGCTGCAAATACAGGAAACCCGAAACGATTTCCGAAGCAGGCGTCTGAAACGGCGCAACAAGAATGCTTGTCAGGTTGTTCCGCGTAATCGACTTGGAAACATTTACGTTTTCATCATCCGCCAAGTTCCAGAGAACGGCGCACTTTTCCTCACGAGCACGCTTCACCGCGCTAAAGGAAATGGCGACCGCGGACGGGTAGGCGAAACGGAACGGCGCATCGGCAAGTTCCGCGGGTATTTCGAGCACAGCCGAATCCGCATCGAGAACCTGGCACGCCACCTTCGCAATCGTAGGCAAAAGTTCCTCGGGCATCGACTCGTCCAGCAACTGGGAAAGCATATCCAAAAGTTCGGACGCGGCAAGCATCGATTCAAGCGTCACGCATTCTCCTTTTCCGCTAGTAGGCGGAAGTATCCGGATCCACCATGATTCCCCGGATATCGGAAGCCGAACTTTCACGAAAAGGCTCGTCGTCCATCACGCTACGTGAACGTTCCAGCATGGAGTTTCCGACCGTCTCGACATCCGCATCTCGGGATTTTTCCTTTCCAATATAAACGAAGAAAAAGATTCCGCCGAGAAGAACCAGAACGGCTAGAAAAATTTTTAGGGGGGAACGGCGCGTTTCGGGAGTTTTCGTTCCGAAAAAACGTTCCTTGCCCGAAGTCGTCCAGCGTTCCTCGGGGGACATCGCGATTTTCGTTTCGCGTTCCCGAATCCGCTCTTCCAGTTCGCGCGCCCATTGCGCATCCAGCGGGTTTTCACCGGGAAAGCCTTCGTCCAAAATTCTTTCCGCGATTTCGAGACGCTCGTCGAGTTCATCGAAATCTTCGCACCGATCCGCCGGATCCCTCCGGAGCGTTCCCGCCCACACATCCCGAAACGCCGAAAGTTCCTTCGGATTCAGCACGCCCCGACCGTATAGAATCGTCGCCACGTCCAGGGAATCCACCCGGAATACGGACGCTTCGATTCCTTCGAGCGTTTCGCCGCCAAAGAGAGGTTCGCCCGAAATCCAAAAGTAGAGCAACGCGCCGAGGCTGAAAATTTCGCTCCGGACAGTCGCCGTCGAACCTTCAAAGCGTTCCGGGGCGGCAAAGCGCGGAGCACCCAGCCCGTCAATTCCAAAATCGACAAGGACAGGCTTTCTCTCCGCAGAAACAAGGATGTTTTCCGGATTCAAATCGCCGTGAAAAACGCCCAGCCCGACCATTTGCGAAAGCGTTTCCAGGACACGGCGCAAGAGCCTAATGGCCGTTTTCGGAGGCATCGGGGACACCGCTGCGCTCGAAACTCCCCGGACATATTCCGAAACGGAAAAATGCCGACCGCCAAGCGTTCCCGTTCCAAGCAAGCGGGCAGTTCCAGAAATTTTTTCGTCAAAGGCGAGCGTTTTTTCAGGAGCGGGAACTTTACCGTCCGCATAGACTTTTAGCGCAACCGGAGTTTTTCCATCGAGCAAAGCCTTATAGACCACAGCCTCGCCACCGCTTTGCACTTTGCGAATATCCGACAGGCGTAACGAAAGATCCGTCACCGAGACTTCCCTTCCTTGGCAAGCCTCACATTCAGGCTGTCTTCTGCAACCCTCGTCCAAAATTCCAGGTGGTGGTTTTCCGGGAAACGGAGAGAGCCTATCGACCAGATATCCCAGGCATCCTCGACATTTCCCGCTTCCCAGTACAGATTTCCCAGATTGGAATAGGCCGGCGAGAAATCCGGATTTTCGGAAATAATCCAAGAAAAAATCTTTTTTGCACCTTCCGCGTCGCCAGCCCCCTGGAGAGCGAGCGCCTTGAGATTCCAACTGAAATAGTTCGTGCTGTCGAGCGCAAGCGATTCGTTCAAAATGCCGAGAATTTTGGACTGGGGATTTTCGAGCGTCCTCGCGCGGGCAAGATAGAATAGCGCGGACGAATGCATTTTTTTCGCTACCGAACTGTCGATATTCGAAAGAATGCGAAATTCCGTCAAGGTCCGCATCCAGAGCTTCACCGAATGATTCCCGACCTTTTCCGCGGCTTCCGCCTTGCCGAACAGGGATAGCGCCAAGCCATAGCGGGCGTCCCGATTTGCCGGATTTTCATCCAGAGCTTCCGAAAACTTCCGGGCGGCACGGTCAAAATCCCCGATGCGAAGAGCCTCGTTTCCGAGTTCAAGCGAGGAGCGGCAACCTGCGACAGACAAGGCGCAAAAAAGCAGCAGAAAACGCAATTTTTTTCTCTTGACCAAAAAGCCCATAAAAACCGGATTCAGGCGTCTCCACAAAAAACAGCCGAGAGAAACGCCCTTTCTAAATTTAATATATTTGAAGCGAAACTTTTCAACGGAGTGAAAAATGTCCAAGGTCCTGATTATCGGTGCCGGCGGTGTTTCGAACGTTGTCGTCCGCAAGTGCGCTGAAAACTCGAAAGTCTATTCCGAAATTCTTCTCGCGAGCCGGACAAAATCCAAGTGCGACGCAATCGCTAAAGACATTCAGAACATTCCCGTCCACACGGCAAAAGTCGATGCCGACAAGGCTGCGGAAGTCGCTGCGCTCATCCGCGATTTCAAGCCGGAACTGGTCATCAACGTGGCGCTTCCCTACCAGGACCTTCCGATTATGGACGCATGCCTCGCCGAGGGCGT
>JBNMGX010000150.1:0-5485 GCA_050872465.1 Hallerella sp. | reverse complement strand
TTGTAGTAGTCGATTGTCTCCGGGGAAATTTCCGCATCGTCGATCGCCCGAAGCAGAGCCTTGGCGCAAGTCGCTCCGTCCGGACGCGGACTCGTGATGTGGTAAGCGTCCGCAGAGGCTCCATAGCCGGCGAGTTCCGCGTAGATGTGCGCACCGCGAGCCTTGGCATGTTCGAGTTCTTCGAGTACGAGAATCGATCCGCCTTCGCCCATGACGAAGCCCGAACGGTCCCTGTCAAACGGGCGAGAAGCCTTTTCGGGAGCATCGTTGAACTTGTCCGTCAGAGCGTGCATTCCGGCAAAGCTCTTGATCGAAAACTCCGTGATGCCGCTTTCCGATCCGCCGGCAAGGCACACGTCCAAGCGACCCGAACGAATCGTGTCAAGAGCAAGCCCGAGCGCGTCCGTTCCCGAGGCGCAGGCTGTCGCGATGGTCCAGGCGGAACCTGTAATTCCCAGGGCGATGGAAACGTTCGCAGCGGCTTCGTTCGGAATCAGCTCCGGCATCGCGAGAGGCGAGGCCCGCCGTTTTCCGCTTTCCATATACTTGGAAAAAGAAGCATCGATAACATCCATTCCGGAAAGCCCGTTTCCGGCGACGATTCCCGTCTTGTCCCCGGCGAGAATTTCTTTCGAAAGCTTCGCATCGGAGACCGCTTCGTTTGCCGCGGCGAGCAGGAACTGGGAGAACCTGGCCATGCGCCGCGCTTCCTTCGGGTCGATTCCGTGATCTTCGGGAGCGAAGTTCTTGATTTCCGCGGCGATTTTCACCGGCGAAGAACCCGCATCGAACAAAGTAATCGGTCCCACTCCGCAAGCGCCTTCCCGGATGGATTTCCACAGTTCGGGCACCGAGTTTCCAACCGGAGTGACCGCGCCCATGCCCGTGATAACAACTCGTCTTTTCATGGATTATTTCGCCTTTTCGGAATCGCGTTTCTGTTGTTCCTGCTTGTCCTTTTCGCGGATCGCGACGCGGCGGATTTTTCCGCTGATCGTCTTCGGAAGTTCCAGGACAAAGTCGATGATGCGCGGGCTCTTGTAAGAAGCGGCAACCTTCTTCGTGAACAGCTGGATGTCCTTTGCGAGTTCCTTGGACGCTTCGTAACCTTTCTGCAGAACGATCGTCGCCTTAATCGCTTGACCGCGCGACGGATCTTCCACGCCGGTGACAGCGCATTCGAGAACCGCGGGATGTTTCAGCAAAACCTCTTCCACTTCGAACGGGCTTATCCGGTAACCGGAACTTTTGATCAAGTCGTCCGTCCGCCCGATAAACCAGCAGTAGCCGTCCTTGTCCTTCCAAGCCGTATCGCCCGTATGATAGACGCCGCCTTCAAAAACCTTTTGCGTGCGCTCTTCGTCACGGTAATAGCCGCCGAACATGCCGAAAGGCTTGCCACCATCGATGCGGATGATGATTTCGCCGACTTCTTCCGGGTCGCAAATTGAGCCGTCCGGTCGTACGATGTCTATCCGGTAGCCGGGAGAAGGTTTTCCCATCGAACCGGGCCGCGGCTCCATCCACGGAAAGTTTCCCTCGGTGAGCGTGAGTTCCGTCTGGCCGTAGCCTTCGTGCAAGCGGTGTCCGGTCTTCTCGAGCCAGCGGTTATAGATATCGACGTTCAACGCTTCGCCCGCCGTGACGCAGTACTTCAGGTTCGACAAATCGTATTTGGAAAGGTCGTGCTGCAAGAGATAGCGGTAAACCGTCGGCGGCGCACAGAACGTGGTGACCTTGAACTCCGCCATTTTTTCGAGAAGCTTGCCGGGGATGAACGTGTTCATGTCATAGCTGAACACCGCAGAGCCTGCAATCCACTGCCCGTAGATTTTTCCCCACAGAGCCTTGGCCCAGCCTGTTTCCGCCACGGTCAGATGGACGCCGCCGTCGATAACGTTCTGCCAATACTTCGCCGTCACGATGTGGCCCAACGGGTAGGTGAACGTGTGCGCGACCATCTTCGGATTGCTCGACGTTCCGCTCGTAAAGTAGATGACCATGATGTCGTCATTCGTCGTCGCGGCATCGCCTTGCGGACGCGGGAACTTGGGCGAGCAGATTTCGTAATCGTCATAGAAGGAAATCCAGCCCTGACGCGGCTGCCCGATCGTCACCAGCTTTTCGACCGACGGGGACTTGGCGCGGGCCGTTTCGATTTCTTTCTGGAGCGCCGGGTCGTCGTATGTCACGACCATCTTGATGTCCGCAGCGTGGAAGCGGTATTCCAGATCCTCGGACGTGAGCATGTTTGTCGCGGGGACGGCAATCGCCCCGATGCGATGAAGCGCCAAAAGGAAGAACCAAAACTCGTAGCGGCGGCGGAGCATCAGCTGGACGCGGTCGCCCTTCTGGATGCCCTGTTCCACGAGGAAGTTCGCTGTGCGGTTCGATGCGACAGAGATGTCCTTGAACGTAAACGTGTGCCGTTCATCGTTGTCGTCGCACCAGACAAGCGCGATTTTTTTCGGATCGTTCTGCGCATAGTCGTCCACGACATCGTAGGCAAAGTTGAAATTGTCGGGAATGTGAATTTTGAAGTTCGCGTATAGATCTTCGTAGGAATCGTAATCCACCCGATCGATAAATTTTTGAAGCAGAGACATAAAAGACCTCAATCAATTTTCCGCGAAACTTACAGGTCGCGGTAGAAGATTTTTTCCCGCTTAGACAGCGCATAGCGGATAAGGTTCAAAATGCGATGTTCCCCGATCGTGGTGAAGTCCGCCGAGTGGATCGTGAGACGCGGCGTTCCGAGAGGCGCCTGAATCGTGAGGCAGGCCGAGGTCTGCGCCACGCCGAGCGAAATTTCCGGAAGCCCGGCAAAGCTGATGCCGAACGAAAGAAACTTTTCCACATCATCCTTCTTTGAAGGTTCGGACTCGATTTCGTTTTCGTCGAGAGAAACAACCAGGTCATGCTTCTTGTAGATGGAAGTTCTGTCTTCGTAGGTGCTGAACTTCGCAAGGACCTGTTCCTTCAGGAAGTTGTTGTCATACCAGGCCGGAGGAACGAATCCGACGGGGAGCGAATCCTGCCCGAGACCGCGCCATAAAGCAATCGAACGGTCGAGCAGAGCCTGGGATTCCTGTTCGGAGAGGCCCGCAAATTCCGCCACGTTTCCCGAAAGCATCAGGGCGCTCTTGCCAAAGACCGAGCGTTCCTTGCCGAGATTTGCAAAGTGGCGCGCTCCGTGAAGCAGAAGCTCGTGGCCGTCTTTCCGGATTTTTTCAATCGCGTCCGAAAAGCGTTCGCGTTCGTCTTCGGTAGCGGCTCCGACGGAAGGAACGACCGCGACAGAAATGGGCGACGCCGTCACCGCAGAAATCTTGTCAATCTGGACCAGCGCCTTTTCAAAATTCTTGATGTTAAAATCGTGGTAGCAGAGGATGAATCTCTTGCCTTTAAAATTTTCCGCCTCGGCGGCGGAAATGTCGGCGATGTCCTTGTTGAGTTCCATTCAAAATTCTCCTATGATTAATCTTAAAATAGAAAAAGCCGCGGCGACTTGCCGTCAAAGAACAAGTTCGCTCGCAAAAGCCACTTCACCCTTTTTCTTTCCGACGACGACATGCCGATTTTCGCCTGTTTTCGCCAAATAGATTTCGACTGTTTCACCGAGCAGCAACTCTTTCGAATAATTTATGCGAAATTCAATTAACGGACGTTCAGCAAGTTCCGCCGGCAGGGAATTTACGATAAAGGCTCCGTAAAAGGCATTGTCCGTGTGATTGTTCCCATCGAGATGCGAACGCATGATTTTCTCTTCGCCGATTTTTTCGAGCGTATCCGGCACGAGAATCTTCCCGCAGGAAAGCCAGTCCGAATCAAACGGGATCGTGTTCAGTTTCCGAAACGGGAGAATCGCCTTTACCGGGAGAATTTTCCGGGTGCTGAAATCGGTGAGAAGCCACTTGGAAAGTCCCGACACCAGAAGTTCCCCGCGTTCGCTCTTGACTTTGTAATCGCGCACAAACTGCCACGATTCCGCCTTCCATTCGGTCGTCACCCATTCGACGCGCTCGTTGATCTTCGGCATCCGATGAAAGCGAAAAGCGGACCGAGCAAGGACCCGCGCAAAGCCGTGCTCCACGAGAAAAGGCATCGACGTTCCGCGATGGAAGATGTCTTCCGAAGAGATGTCCGTCGTCTTGCGCAAAAAATCGAACAGGCTGAGCGTTCCGTCCGGGCCGCATTCCGTATAGGCCACGCGGCTTTCGACACGAAAGGTGAAGCCGTCGTCATCGTAGCGGCGGGAAAATGTTTCGCAAAAAGGCATAGAGGAAACCTAGAAAATCCGAATTTTCATAATGGAGACTTTAAAAAGACGATTTTTTTCCAAAATCCCTTGGTAGAGATTTTCTTTTTCTTACGTACAAAAAAAATCATTCATTTGGAAGGCTAAAAACAAAGGGCTTACGCTTCGAACCAATTCTCTATTTTTAGCGGAGAGACTTTTGCGATAGGTTCGAAATCTTTTGCATTCCGCGTCACAAGGATTAAATCGTTCGCCAAGGCTGTCGCTGCAATCTGAGAGTCGCATATCGGTCTTGGTTGCCCAACCTTGTTGCATTTGGCAACCACTTCGGCATAATACGCCGCTGCTGTCGCATCATACGGAATAACATCAAATTTCTGCTTTACGATTTCAACATAATCCTTCAATCTGTTTTTTCGAGAGCCGTCTGGCATGAGTTCAACACCGAAAAGCGCCTCTTGCAAAGTTATTGCCGAGATCGCGCATAAAGGCTCAAATCTTTGTATGCTTGTCAAAACGTCAGCGTTTGGTTGGGGCTTAGAAAGTTCGGAAATAAGATTGGAATCCAGCAAGAATCTTTTATCCATCTTACCCCCAAATGTTAGCCTTGCT
This sequence comes from Hallerella sp., assembly GCA_050872465.1. Taxonomy (GTDB): domain Bacteria; phylum Fibrobacterota; class Fibrobacteria; order Fibrobacterales; family Fibrobacteraceae; genus Hallerella. The sequence goes on along the minus strand of JBNMGX010000150.1, from coordinate 615 downwards.
CGCCTTGGGATATTCTACAACGCGCCCGGCTTCAAGGTCTTTGGAAAAATCGTCATCCAGCGAACATCCTTGACGCCAGCTTTTTAGTGCATCGAGAAACGATTCTTTATGACCGAGAGCCTTGTTCATTTCGCGTTCAATATTTCCAAATTTCATTTTCAATTTCAGGTAGAGAACAAACTTCTCCACCTGCGAGATATACTCGCTAGGCAAGGCTCGAATTTCTTTATTCAAAGCATCCGTAGTCATGATTTTGTCCTCTTTTCTAACAATATATCTTTTTTGAAGAAAAAAGCAAATCTAGCCGCATTCGCGTTAAGGATTCCCCAAAGGGGATAAGAACACTAAGGGAGTAAACTCCCAAGTGTTCTATAAGTGACCCCTTGGAGCCAAGACCGAGGTCTCTGTTTTATAAGGTTGGGCGGAAACGGAGTTATACGCTGGCGACGTTCTCCAGATTTACCACAACGAATTCCTACCAAAAATCCTTTTCGTTTGCGATTGCGGAATCCAGCTTGTCTATCGGAAACTTGAGGAGGTTTTTCCAGTTTGCCACATAGAGAGTGTCTCCGACGACATCCATAGAATAGGTCGTCCCGCCGCCATCTAGGCAAT
>JBNMGX010000149.1:0-5493 GCA_050872465.1 Hallerella sp. | reverse complement strand
CGAGGACGATGCTTCCGTTCGAAATGGGCTGGATGAGCTGGGCGACGCTCGTCTTTCCGCGGGGGAGGAATACGATGCTTGGAATTCCCGCCTTTGCCGTGAATGCTGAAAGGGCTGCGGACGTGTCTCCGGTGCTTGCGCAGGCTACCGCGTCGATTTCCTTTCCGTGCCTGATCATCGAATTGACCTGGCTTACGAGGACGGTCATGCCCAGATCCTTGAAGCTTCCCGTGTGGGAGTTCCCGCAGAGTTTTACCCAGAGCTTCCGCAGCCCGAGTTCCTTGGCGAGCGCGTTTGCGTCGAACAGCGGGCTAAAACCTTCGCGGAGCGTGACGATATCCTCTTCGGGAATTTCGGGGAGGACCATTTCGCGCTTGCTCCAGACACCGCTCATATCTGCGGGCCTAAAGCTCATGCGGCGTTCCGCAAAAAGTTTCTTCCATTCTTCCGGGGAACGTTCGGCGAGCGCTTCGCGGTCGTGGTGCACTTCAAGAAGGCTTCCGTCTATCTTGCTCCGGTAAATGACTTCGGAAAGCGGGTAGGTGTCGCTGCCGTTGATGTTCTGGAAATAAGCGTGGAAAGGTTTCATAGAATGCCTCGAAAGATAGCCTGAAAAGTTTCAATGCGGGAAATTTAGAAATCCTGCAAAAAAAGACTTTGTATATTTGGATTCGATGTTTCCTTTTTTCGGAGTTTCCGTGCAGAAATTCAGAACCGTGTTCCTGGTCGCCCTGCTTCCGATGCTTTTTTTGGCTTCGTGCATTTTCGATTCGAACGGCGACGCTCTGGTTTCCTGGCTCGATGACCAGGGATTCCCTTCCAATTATCTTGTACAGACAATTGAAATCGATGACATCTCGCTGGATTCGTATCAGGTGGGCTTTGACAGCACGCCGCGCCTCCAGTATTACCAGGGAGTTTTCGGAGCGGCAAACGGTTTTTCGCATGACCTCGTCTTGGATTTCGGTTTCCGCGACAAGAGCTTCTTTGCCCAGTTCGGTGCGGACAGCGCGAAGGATTATCGGGCCGCGTTTCTTGCGCTATACCCGGATTCGGGATTCTATGCGCGTGCGGGGCTGAAGGATTCGCTTCCGCTCAAGGAAAACTTGAACGTGAAACTTTCCTGGATTCTCGAAACGGGGAACGGCTCGGGATTTATCGACAGCGTCGGCAGGACGAAGGATTCTGTCTGGATTGCGAACCTGAGAGACTCCTTTGTCTCTGCAGATTCCGCGGATACGACGTTCAGCTTGAAGATTTCCCAACTGGATTCCGCTTTACGGTTGGACTTGCCCAAGGCGTTCTACGAATCGCTCGCCAAGGTAAAGGATGCCGCCCGCTTGCAGCTGAAAATTTCCGCTCCGGAAGCGAAGCGCGTTTACCGGTTCTACGGTCCCAGCGCGGACGTCGTTCCTTTCTTACGGATCAAGGCTTATTCGCGGGATGCGGATTCCACGGGAAGTTCTTCTCGGCGCGACGTCTATAAGAATGTCTGGGCCTTCCGCTCCGCAATCGTCAGCACCCGGACGGAAACATGTTCCGATTGTATCGTTCTCCACGGCGGCGTTCTGGAATCGCTTCTTGTGGAAATCCCTTCGGAAAAAATTCTTTCGGCCCTGGGTGATTTTTACGGGGATTCGTTCCCTTACACGGAAGGCGACAGCGTCGATGTGCGCCAAGCGGTCGTGCTCGCCCAGCTTTCGATGCCGAGAAGTTCTTCGAAGGAAGGCTCCGAATTGGGCTTCCCTGTGCAGGTCGTCGCATCGACCTTCGTGGATTCGAGCGGGCACGATATGCAGTCTTCCGAAGTTTACAAGCTGAACAAGTCCTACATCAAAAAGTATGGGCATCCGAACCTGGTGTTCCTTGACGGTGATACGCTCGGGCTGCAGCTCACGGACGGGATGCGCTCCTTCATCAACCGTGCCGGGAAAGGCGCCAAGATGCGGGTTGTTCTTCGCATGGGATACTCGATGCTTTCCCCATATGACACGCTTTACTACGACCACGTAACGGACAAGGGGGATTCCGTCCGGATCTTCCTAGACCACTATACGTATTCGCGTTACGACTTTACGGACTATATCGGGCAGCCGATGAACCTCAAGCTCTGGCTTGCGACGAAACGGGGGGATGAAGAATGATTCGGAAAGCTTTTGCTTGCATCGCCCTGTTTGCCGTATTGGGAAACGCCGCTTCGATGATGGGTTTGGAAGCTCTCGGAAAGCCTACGGAAGCGGCTACGGCGATTACCCTTGGACGCGGATTTTCGGGCGGCGCGAAGGCGGAAAGCGGATATGTCGAATGGAATCCGGCGTCGCTCGCCTTTGAACGGAACACTTCGTTCAACGCGACACTCCTTTTTGAAGAGAACGTGGCGAAGAACAGCGGAATGTCGTATGCTTCGTCTTCGCTGGAAATCCCTTCGCTCTCGTTTGCGTTTGCGCTCAACCATTTTGGTACGGTATCGCTTGCGCTTTCGCAGAAGTACACGTCGAACCTGGATGAAAAGGTTAACGATTCCCTGAAGACCAGCCTGGCGAATATCAAGTACCAGGGAAACATTTACGAGATTACGCCTGCCTACGCTGTCCGGTTGCCGTTCTTCCGTCGGCTGTCGCTCGGTTTTTCGATGCATTTCGTGATGGGTTCTGTATCCCGGGAGCTCACGTTGGGAGCCGACAATTCCAAGGTCCCCGCTGCGGACGCCTGGGCGACGAACAATGCGGAACTTACGGAATCCGCCGAGGGACGCTTTGAAATCAAGAACCATCCCGCCTACTATACGGGAGCCGTCTTTTACAAGGGACTGAAGGCGTCGTACTATTTCTCCTACACGACTGCGTACACTTTGAAGAACAAGCTCGAATACAACCTGACGTTCAGCCAGACGGATACGCTTGTGCCTTCGAAAGTTTCGCGTGAAATCGATGTTCCTCCGACATTGGCGACGGGGTTCGCTTATCGCTACAAAAAACGTCATCACATCATGCTCGACTTTATGCTTCGAGGCTGGGACGCGGACATTGCGAACATTGCCGGGGCATGGAATCTTGCGGATTCGACGGATACCCAGACGGAATTTGTCGCCGCGCTGGGTTACGAGCGGAGCGGTTCGACGGACTATTTCAAGAAATATGTCCAGCGGATGGATTTCCGCACTGGGGCATGGTTTAGAAATTATTACATTGCAGATATAAAAGAATACGGAGCCTCTCTTGGTGCCGGATTCCCGCTCGGTCGGCGGAATACGAAAGTGGATGTCGCTGTCCTCGGCGGCATGCGCAAGTCGGATAACGGGACCGTCTGGGACGAGACGTTCATCGGTGTTTCTGTCGGGCTGACGGGCGTTGGCAATTGGGGCAATAAGCCGAAAACGGTGCACTAGCGCACCAAAGGAGATCGACATGAGTTCGAAAACAAAAGCTTCTCCGACAAAGAACAAGGTCGTTTCTTCGGTGAAGACCATCGTCAAGGATGCCTTGAAAAAGGAGAAGGCGAAGGTCGAGGAATTGAAGGTCATTTCACAAAAGGCCGAATCCAAGGTCGAAGAGCTGAAAAAGGCTTCCCGCAAGGCGAAGGCGAAAGTCAAATCCAAGGTTGAGGAAATCAAGAAGTCAGTGTCGAAAAACGCTCCGGCGAAGCGTTCCGTGCAGAAAAAAGCGGAACCTCTTCCGGCTTCGGCAGAAAAAAACATTGCGGTGGAAAAGCCTATTGAGAAAACGAAAAAAGCTTCGGTTGCCGTGAAGAATGCCGATGCGGAAAAAGTTGAAACGCTCAAGGTGACTTCGGACTTTTCTCCGGAGTATCTCGTCCTGATGCAGCGCGACCCGAACTTTCTCCATGCGTTCTGGGACGTGAAGGAGGAACGCCTGAAAAGTGCGCTTCACGGAAAGAAGTCGTTGGTGCTCCGCCTGTATGATGTCGCTTCGGACTTGACCGTCCGAAAGAACAAGAAACGCAAGTTCCGCGATATCGAGATTCCGGCAGATGCCAAAAGCTGGTATGTGCAAAATCGGAAGGAAGTTTCGTTTAGCGCTTCGCTTGGAACCAAAACGCAAGCAGGCAAGTTCGAACCTCTGGTCGAAGCTCCGGCGATGCAGGTTTTCAGTTATGAAAATGTCAAGCAGTCGGATTTGAAAACGGACAATGTTTTCTTCAAGGCTTCCCTGGGCGGAGCGGGTATCGGAGGTTTTGGAAGTTCCGGCCTTTCCAGCCAATCCGTCGCCAAGTGGCTTGAACATCTCGCGAGTTCCTCGGAATCGTTCTTCTCCGGAGCGCTTTCGAGTGCGGCTTCCCTTTCGAGCGGTGCGCTCTTGCCTCCGACTCCGGGTTCCGTCAGCTATGGCAAGGATTTCTTCCTGTGGGTCAAGACCCGCTTGATCGTCTATGGCGGAACGCGTCCCGATGCCCATCTCCAGGTTCGCGGCGAACCGTTCCCGCTCAATCCGGACGGAACATTCTCCTTTGAACAGGACCTTCCCGATTCCACGCAAATTATTCCGGTCTTTGCGACTGACAAGGACGGAGATTTCCCGACGACAATCGTTCCTGTCGTAATCAAGCGTACGGAATGACCAGCGAGCGCATGAACTCGGATTGCAATGGACAGCTCTACTTGCTGCTGCACGCGCATCTGCCGTTCGTGCGAAATCCGCATTATGATCGTTTTCTCGAAGAAAACTGGCTTTTCGAAGCTTTGACGGAAACCTATCTTCCGCTGGTTCAGGCTTTGTCTAGGCTTGCGGAAAAAGGCGTCCCGGGCGTCTTGAACCTGAGCGTTTCGCCGACTCTTCTTGCGATGCTTTCGGACGGGCTTCTCCTAGAAAGGTATTCCCGTCATCTGCAGAAGTTGCAGGAGCTTGCGTCCAAGGAATTGAAACGCCTTTCTGGAGATTCGGAACGTCTGGATATTGCGAAATTTTATGCGGCTCGCTTCGTGGAACTTTCCGAAATGTGGGAAAACCGTCTGCACCGCGATATCGTCTCGGCTTTTGCGTCTCTAGAACGCCGCGGAAAACTCGCTCTTCTTACCTGTGTCGGTACGCATCCTTTCTTGCCGGCATACCAGTCGGAACCCGAAGCGATTCGTCTGCAGCTCCGCTTGACGACGGAAGCCTTTCGGAATGCGTTCGGTCGAAATCCCAAAGGCGTGTGGCTGCCGGAATGCGGATATTTTGACGGGCTGGACGCCTACCTCGCGGAGCAGGGATTTGAATATTTTTTCATGGAAACGCACGGGATACTGTTAGCGCAGCCCGCTCCGAAGTTTGGAGTCTTTGCGCCGGTAAGAACACCTGCGGGACTTTTGGCCTTTGGTCGGGAACAGTCGAGTTCCGTGGAAGTCTGGAGCAGGGAACGCGGTTATCCCGGGCATCCCGATTATCGGGAATTTTACAAGGATCTTTCCCAGGAGCTTCCCCGTTCCTATCTGGGCGATTATTTTTTTGCCGGAAATTCCCCGATCGATTCCGGATTCAAGTATTACCGGAT